>JBARAE010000418.1:0-5475 GCA_049791715.1 Micromonospora sp. | reverse complement strand
GCGGTGATCACCGCCGGCCGGTCGCCGTGGCCGGCCAGGTCGCGGACGAACTCCGCGGGCCCGGTGTCGGGGAGGACATGCATGGCGGCTAGGTTAGGCGAGCCTCACCTAACGATTCGGTGGGGGTCGGGTTACTTCGACGGCAATCACTAAGGTAAGCCTTACCTATGCAAAAGCGTCTGAGTCTCGTCCTGGCCACCGCCCTGGCCGGCGTCCTGTCCCTGAGCGCGTGCGGTGGCCCCGAGGGCGACCCGGGCAAGCCCGGCGACAAGCGACTCACCATCTACAGCGGCCGCAGCGAAGCCCTGGTGAAGCCGGTGCTCGAGAAGTTCGAGAAGTCCACCGGCATCGACGTCGACGTCCGCTACGGCAGCACCGCGCAGATGGCCGCCCAGCTGCTGGAGGAGGGGAAGCGCAGCCCCGCGGACGCGTTCTTCGCCCAGGACGCCGGCGCGCTCGGCGCGGTCAGCAAGGCCGGCCTGCTGGCCGCCCTCCCCAGCGAGCAGCTCGACCGGGTCCCCGCCGCGTACCGCGACGCCGACGGCGAGTGGGTCGGCGTCAGCGGTCGGTCGCGGGTGCTCGCCTACAACGCCGACCAGGTCAGCGCCGCCCAGCTGCCGAAGAGCGTCTTCGAGCTGACCGGCCCGCAGTGGAAGGACAAGGTCGGGGTCGCCCCCGGCAACGGCTCCTTCCAGGCGTTCGTCACCGCGCTGCGGGTGCAGCACGGCGACGCCAAGGCCCGGGAGTTCCTCACCGGGCTGAAGGCCAACCAGCCGCAGATCCGCGAGAACAACGTCCAGATCGTCTCCGACATCGACGCCGGCACGGTCACGGCCGGCCTGGTCAACCACTACTACGTCTACGAGCTGGCCAAGGAGCGGGGCGGCGGCCCGGACGCGCTCAAGGCGAAGCTGCACTTCTTCCCGGACGGCGACACCGGCGGGCTGGTCAATGCGGCCGGGATCGGCCTGCTCACGCGAGCCGGCACCGACCCGGACGCCCGCGCCCTGGTCGACTACCTGCTCGGCACCGAGGCGCAGACCTACTTCGCCACCCAGACCTTCGAGTACCCGCTGGCCGCCGGCGTGCCCGCGGCGCCCGGCCTGCCGCAGCTCGCCACGCTCGACGCGCCGAAGATCGACCTCAACGACCTCGACACGCTCGACCTCACCGTGGCCATGATCAAAGAATCGGGGCTGGCCTGAACGGCGTCCTGGCCGGGGACCGTCGGGCCGACGCCCGGCGGTCACCGCGCCGTATCGTCCCTCGGCCGGCGCTGACCGCGGCCTCCACCGCGGCCGTCGCCGTCGCCCTGCTTCCCCTCGTCTACCTCGCCGTCCGGGCCGCCGAGGCCGGCGGCGAGCGCATCGTCGACGAACTGCTCACCGCCCGCGTCGCCGTCCTCGCCGGGCGCAGCCTGGCCCTGGCCGCCGTGGTCACCGCCGCCTGCACCGTGCTCGGCGTCGGCATCGCTCTCCTGGTCACCCGGACCGACCTGCCCGCCCGGCGCGCCTTCGGCGTCCTCGCCGCGCTGCCCCTCGCGGTGCCGACCTACGTCGCGGGGTTCGCCTGGACGGCGACCGTCGACGGGTTCGAGGGCTTCTGGGCCGCCGCTCTGCTGCTCACCGTCTGCTCCTACCCGTACGTCTTCCTCCCTGCCGTCGCCGCGCTGAACCGGGCCGACCCCGGGCAGGAGGAGGTGTCCCGGTCACTCGGCCGGGGGCCGTGGGCCACCCTGGTCGGGGTCACCCTGCGGCAGATCCGTCCCGCCGTCGCCGCCGGCGCCCTCCTGGTCGCCCTCTACGTGCTCTCCGACTTCGGCGCGGTCTCCATCGTCCGGGTGGACACCTTCACCCGGGCCATCTTCACCGCCTTCAACCTCGGCTTCGACCGGACCGGGGCGCTGGTGCTCTCCACCGTGCTGGTCGCCCTCACCGTCCTGCTCATCGGGGCGGAACTCGCCACCCGCACCCGGGACGCCCGGTACGCCAGCAGCAGCCTCCGGCCCCCGGTACGGCTGGCACTGGCCCGCTGGCGGGGCCCGGCGCTGGCGGCGCTGTTCGCGGTCAACGCCCTGGCGCTCGGCGTGCCCGCGGTCGGCCTGGCCCGGTGGCTGGGGGCCGGAGTGTCCCGCCCCGGCTCCCTCGCCGAGCTCGCCACGGCCGCCGGCGCGTCGCTGTCGGTGTCCCTCGCCGGCGCGGCCCTGACCATGCTCCTGGCCCTGCCGCTGGGACTGCTCGCCGCGCGGGCGCCCGGCCCGGTCACCACCGTCCTGGAACGCCTCACCTACACCGCGCACGCCCTGCCCGGCGTGGTGATCGGCCTCTCCCTGGTCTTCTTCGCGGTCACCGTGGCGTACCCGCTCTACCAGAGCGTGTGGCTGCTGGCCCTCGCCTACGCGACGCTGTTCCTGCCCCTCGCGGTCGGCGCGGTCGCCTCCGCCGCCGCGCAGAGCCCGCCCAGCGTGGAGGAGGCGGCCCGGTCGCTGGGCCGCGGCCCCTTCGCCGTCTTCCGCACGGTGACCCTGCCGCTGACCCTGCCCGGCATCGGCGCCGGCACCGCCCTGACCTTCCTCACCTGCATGAAGGAACTGCCGGCCACCCTGCTTCTGCGCCCCACCGGGATGGACACCCTCGCCACCGAACTGTGGACGCACACCTCCACCGCGGCGTACGCGGCCGCCGCGCCGTACGCCGCCATCCTGGTCGCCCTCGCCGCCGTACCGACCTGGCTGCTCGCCGCCCGCACCGGCCTCACCGACACCGGAGCCGCCCGATGACCGAGTACATGCTGACCGTGACCGGGCTGGCCAGGTCGTATGGCCCGGTGCCGGCCCTGGCCGGCGTCTCCCTCGACGTCACCCGGGGTGACCTGCTCGCCGTGCTCGGCCCGTCCGGCTGCGGCAAGACCACCCTGCTGCGCTGCGTCGCCGGGCTCGAGCGTCCCGACCGGGGCACCATCACCGTCGCGGGGCGGCAGGTCGCCGGCGAGCGCGGGCACGTGCCGCCGCACCGCCGACGGGTCGCCGTCGTGCCCCAGGACGGCGCCCTCTTCCCGCACCTCTCCGTCGCCGACAACGTCGGCTACGGGCTGGACCGGGCCGCCCGCCGTGGCGGACGGATCGAGGAGGTGCTGGCCCTGGTCGGACTCGGCGGATACGGGGAGCGGATGCCGCACCAGCTCTCCGGCGGCCAGCAGCAGCGGGTGGCGGTGGCCCGCGCGCTCGCGCCCCGGCCGCCGCTGGTCCTGCTGGACGAGCCGTTCAGCGCCCTCGACGCCCAGCTCCGGGCCGAGCTGCGGGCGGACGTGCGGCAGGCGCTGCGCGCCGACGGGGCCACCGCCGTGCTGGTCACCCACGACCAGGCCGAGGCGTTGTCGATGGCCGACGCGGTCGCGGTCATGGACGCCGGTCGCATCGTGCAGTGCGGCCCGCCCGCGGAGGTCTACCGGGACCCGGCCACCCCCTGGGTGGCCCGGTTCGTCGGCGACGCGGTGCTGCTGCCCGCCACCGTCGACGACGACGTCGCCGTGACCCCGCTGGGGCGGCTGCCGCTGCGCGGCCCGGCGACCCGCGGCACGGTGACCGTGCTCGTCCGCCCTGAACAGCTCCGCATCGCCCCGACCGGCGGCTCGGTCGCGACGGTCGTCCGGCAGGCTTTCCACGGGCACGACGCGCTGACCACGCTGCGCCTGGCCGACGGCACGCTGCTCACCGCGCGGACCCTCGACGAGGGCGCGGGGCTCCGCGCCGGCGCGCAGGTCGCGGTGACCGTGCGGGGCGAGGTGCGGGCGTACCCCGCCTGACCGCCCCGAGCGACGGGAGCCGGGCACGGCGGGCAGGATCGCGCCATGGACGACGACGTACAGGGCTACCTGGACGAGCTGGTCTCGCGGGCGCGGCAGGTGCTCGGCGACAACCTCGTCGGGGCGTACGGGGCCGGCTCGGTCGGCCTGGACGCGTACGAGCCGGGGCGCAGCGACGTGGACGTGGCGCTGGTGGTCGCGCACGCCCTGCACGGGCCGATCAAGCAGGCCCTGGTGGACCGGCTGCGGCACGAGGCACTGCCCTGCCCGGCCCGCGGCCTGGAACTGGTGGTCTACCGCCGCGACGTCGCCGCCTCGGGCACCCCCGAGCCGGGCTTCGAGGTGGAGCTGAACACCGGCCGGGCGATGCCGTTTCGCGCCACGTACGACCCGGCGGACCGGCCCGCGGCGGACGGACACTTCTGGTACGCCCTCGACCGGAGCATCCTGCACCAGTCCGGGCTCGCCGTGCTCGGTCCGCCCCCGGCCGAAGCCTTCGCCGATCCCGAGCCTGGTGACCTGCGGCGGCTGCTGGCCGACGCGTTGGCCTGGTGGCTCGCTCTGCCCACGCCGCCCGGGGACGGGCCGGCGCCGGGCGCGGAGGACGCGGTGCTCGGTGCCTGCCGTTCGCTGGTGAGGGTCCGCGACGGCGTCTGGCTGTCGAAGGTGGACGCTGGCTGGCGGCTGATCGAGCGCGGCGAGCACGTCGAGCTGATCCGGCGGTCGATCGAGGCCCGGCGCGGCGGCCCCTCGCCGAGCGGCGCGGAGGCTCAGGACTTCCAACGCCGGGTCCGGGCCGAGGTCGCGGCGGGTGTGGACTGACGGAGGCGCCGCTCAGGTGAGCAGCGGCAGCACGTCCGCCAGCGCAGCGGACGCCGGACGGCGCCCGGTGGCCAGCTCCAGCCACTCCACGTCGTCCAGTTCCGACGCCAGGGGGACCAGCCGCGGTGCCCGGTGGCGCAGCACCAGCCGGAGGGCCTGCGCCGCGATCGCCGACGCCCGCGGGTCCGGGGCCACCGGGGGCACCAGGTCCAGGCCGTGCACGACCGCCTCCACGCAGCGGGTGACCAGGTAGTCGGCCAGCGCCATCGCGCCCCGGAGGGTGCCGACGGTGCGCCCGAGATCCGCCGCCAGCAGCGCGGGTACCGCCCGATCGATGTTGCCGGCCAGGTCGAGGCGCCCGGTACGGGCCGCGGTGCGCGCCGCCCGGTCGACCGCGGCGGCCAACGCCCCGGTCTCGGAGAGGTTGACCTCCAGCGTCACGTCCGCGGTGGGCGGCGCCACGCCGGCGAGGAACCGGGTCAGCAGCAGTGGCTGTGCGGCCAGGTGCGCGACGAGCTCCCCGTTGGTCCAGCCGGCCACCCGGGTCGGGGTGCAGAGGTCCAGGGTGGACACCGCCTCGGCGAGCCGGCGCCACTGGCACAGCAGAGCCTCGCGTACGGCTGAAGGATCGGTGCGGACGTGGTCGGCGGGCGTCATCTCCGCACGGTATCGGCGGCCATGGTCCCGAGGAATGCGCAGGATTGCCCATTGTGGAGGAAGTGACGTTGATGCCCCACGCCCCGGCACCTCGGCGCGGCAGCGCGAGCAGCCTGACGCGGGCCGGCCGCCCGGCGGTGAGCCGGGGGGCCGGACCGGTGGTGGATCAGTAGACGGGCACGCCGTACGCGC
>JBARAE010000417.1:0-4562 GCA_049791715.1 Micromonospora sp. | reverse complement strand
CTCCCGGATGCCCGGGAGCCCGCCGACGTGTGCCGAGCGGGAGCCGTTCGCCGGGCAGTCATGCTCGTGCAGTTATTCACGTGGCGGTTCAAGCCAGTGGCTTCGTAGCCTGCGACCGTGGACGTGTGGGTGCCGGTGCCTGGCGGCGCGATCTGGGCGGAGGACAGCGGCGGTGACGGTATGTCGGTCGTGCTGCTGCACGGCGGCTGGACCGACTCGCGCATCTGGAACCCGGTGCTCAGGCTCCTTCCTCCGGAGGCGCGGACCATCCGCTACGACGCTCGCGGCTACGGTCGCTCGGCACGGCCGTCGGCGCCGTTCGCGGCACTGGACGATCTCAAAGCGGTGCTGGATCATATCGGCGTCCCGCCCGCCATCCTGGTCGGCCACAGCGGCGGCGGTGCGACGGCCTTGTGCCTGGCGCTGGACGATCCGCGACGAGTCTCGCAACTCGTCCTGCTGGCTCCCGGCGTCTCGGACTACCCCTGGCCCGTCGACGACCCCTACTTCGCCGACTTCGAAGCGCGTTACTGCGCTGGGGATCGGGGCGGTCTGGTGCGGCTCGGCCTGCAGACGTGGGCGCCGGCCGACCGGACAGTCGAGACTCGGACCCTGGTCCGGGATGCTACCGAGGCGCTGTTCGCCATCGGGGACATGCAACGAGCGGATCCGCCGTCCTTCGACCGACTCGGCGAGATCGACGTGCTCAGCACGTTGATCGTGGGCGACCGGGAGCATCACAGCGTTCTCGGTTGCGCGACGGCGGTCGCCGAACGCCTGCCGAGGTGTCGGCACACCGTCGTCCCCGGGGTCGATCACATGGTGCCGCTGCGACTTCCAGAGCTGATCGTGGACGTCGTGTGCGGCCGCACACCGACGTGCTGAGACTGGGAACCGCCACCTGTCGGCTTGCATCCGGTACCCGGGTACGGGCTTACCGTCGAGGCATGAGCCGCGATGAGGAGGGTTGGGTGCCGGAGGCGTGCACCCTGCCGACGGTGCACCGGCCACTGCGGGTGGCGGAGTTCGACGACCTGTTCCGTACCGCGCTGCGCCGACAGTGGCGGTTGTCCCCGACGGAGCTGCGCTGGGAACTGGAAGCAGGGGCCGAGGCCGCTGTCCGGGAGCTGACCGCGCGGGAGTCCGCGTGCTGCTCGTTCTTCGACTTCACGGTCGCGGCGGCGGCGGCCGGCACGGTACGGGTGGACGTGCGGGTGCCGCCCGCGTACGTGGCGGTGCTGGACGCCCTGGCCGGGCGGGCGTGACCGGGTTGCGCAGCGGCGAGGTCGCCGCGGCCGCCGGGGTGAACCCGCAGACCCTGCGGTACTACGAGCGGCGGGGGCTGCTGGCCGCGCCGCAGCGGAGTCCGGGCGGTCACCGCGTCTACCCGCCGGAGACGGTGACGCTGTTGCGGGCGGTGAAGGCGGCGCAGCGCCTCGGTTTCACCTTGGACGAGGTGGGCGAACTGCTGGCCGTGGGCCACCGGCGGGGGGCGCCGGACGTGCGGTCCCGGGCGGTGGCGAAGCTGGCCGAGGTGGAGGCGTGGATCGCGGACCTGCAGGTGGTGGCCGGGACACTGCGGGCCGCGGTCGAGGCGGGGTGCGCGGATCTGGTGGAGTGTGCCGCCATTCCGCGCTGCCCGATTCCGTTCGAGGTGCCGCGGGCCGGTGAGCGCGCCGGCGCTGGATAGGGTCACGGCGTGATGGTCGCCCGGTCCCTTCTGCTGTTCGTGCTGGCCGCGCTCGCGGAGATCGGGGGAGCGTGGCTGGTCTGGCAGGGCTGGCGGGAGCACCGTGGCCTGTGGTGGATCGCGGCCGGGGTGCTGGCGCTGGGGGCGTACGGGTTCGTGGCGACGTTCCAGCCCGACGCGCACTTCGGGCGCATCCTGGCCGCGTACGGGGGCGTGTTCGTGGTCGGGTCACTGGCCTGGGGTGTGCTGGTCGACGGTTTCCGCCCGGACCGTTGGGACGTGGCGGGCGCGGCGATCTGCCTGCTGGGCGTCGCCGTCATCATGTACGCGCCCCGCCACAGCTGACCTTCTCACCTGGTGTCCTAGGATGCTCTAGCGGACGTGACTCACCGGATGCCCGGCAGGTTTTCGCGACGAACCGGCGGGGACGCGAGCCGGGAGGGGTGGACGACGCCCCGGATCCGGACGGGGGAGGCGACATGAGCACCGAGAGGGCCAAGAGCAACGTCGAGCGGGTGGCCGGCGCCGCCAGGGCGCGAATGGGCGACATGGACCGGGGTGAGCGGTCGCGGGCGGAGCACGTGATCCAGCAGGACGAGGCCCGGGGCGGTCAGCCCGGTGAACGCGTCCAGGAGGCGCCTCAGGACGTGGAGGATCGCTCCTTCACGAGCTGATCACGCCCGACGCGACGCCCCCCGGTGTGCCACATCGGGGGGCGCCGTGCCGACCGCTCAGGGCGCCACGGCTGGTCGGTGGCGGACAGGAACGGGTGGCGGTTGACCCCTACGTCGTCGCCGTGGTGCGTGCGATCGGCGAGGCGCCGGCCAGCAGCATGGCGATGAGCACGAGGATGACCGCGGCCAGTTGGGCGCCGGCGTTCGTCCAGACGCCGAGGGGCACGGTGGCGAGAACGGCGACGGCGCCGACGGGCCGGCTCAGCGGCAGGCCGAGACGTAGGGCCAGCCGGGCCGAGGCGGTGCCGGCGAGGTACAGGGCCACGCCGCCGGCGAGGGCGAGGGCTGTGGCGGTGTCGGCCGGGACGTCGGGGTGGGCGACGGCGGCGTGGATTCCGGTGGTCGTGACTATGACGCCGAGCAGCACCAGGTAGTGGGGGAGCACGAAGGTGCGGGCGGCGAGGTGGGTGCGGGCGCGCGGGTCTGCCGCGTCGAGGGCCGCGGTGGCGTTGCGCATGTCGGTGAAGTAGGTCCACCACAAGGCGGCGGGTAGGGCGAGGGCCATGACGATCGCGCCGGCGGTGCCGGGGCTGACGTGCCGGGTGTCGACGCCGGCGCCGATGGCGATGACAGACTCGCCGAGCGCGACGATGACGAGCAGGCCGTGGCGTTCGACGAGGTGTGCGGCGGCCACCTCGTAGGTGCCGGCGACGCGGATCCAGGAGTGTCCTGGGATGGCGTAGGGCAGTGCGGCCTGGACGAGGGCTGCGGCGACCCAGAGGGCGTAGGCGGCGGGCGTGTTGACGAACGCGGCGAGGAGGATGAGCAGCGCGGCGCCGAGGTTGTAGGGGGCGAGGCCGCCGACCGTGACGCGAGCTGCGGAGCGGCTGAACATCGCCAGATGGATGGCAGTGAGGGCGAGGAAACCCAGGGCGAAGAGCAGGCCGGTTCGGGTGAACGCGGCGGGGATGGCGACGCTGGTGACCAGGAAGCCGGCCATGCCGGCGAAGAGGGGGATCTTCTGGGCCGGGCGGCGGGGTGGCACCTGGTTGGTCAGCCAGGCGTAGCCGGTGTAGGGGTACCAGAGCACGCCGAGGATGAGGACGACGCGGGCGAGGCCGGCCCAGGTGGTGTCCTCGGCGAGGACAAGGGCGAGCTGGGTGACGGTGAAGACGAAGACGACGTCGAAGAAGACTTCGACGGTGGTCACCCGGCCGGCGGTGTCGGGGGTGGCCGGGCTCATGGCTTCGGAGGCTAGTGCGCTCGCCGTGCCGCGCGGGGAAGAACGCGTCGCCCGGCACCCCTGATGGGAGTGCCGGACGACGGGCGCTGCCGGGTCAGTCGTTGCGGTGGGCGTGCCACCACTGCTGGCCGGACTCGGGCAGGGTGTCGATCGGGTCGTAGTAGGCGTAGCGCTTGTTGAGCGCTTCGAGGTCGGCCGATTCGATCGAGGTGCGGTAGTTCTTGGTCCAGTAGGAGATGCCGCGTTCGCGGTCGTACTCGGTGAGCATGTGGACCCAGCGCTTGCCGACGAAGGGGACGTCGCAGACGATCCGCGGGGTGGCGTAGCCGGGCAGGTAGCCCATGATGTCGTGCTGGAGCTGCTGGGCGTGCCAGACGGGGGCCCGCCAGTGCTCGGCGTTGGGGATCATGTCGCACATGTAGAAGTAGTACGGCAGGATGCCCGCCTCGCCCTGCAGGGCGAAGCAGAGGTCGAGCAGGTCGGGGGCGGTGGCGTTGACGCCGCGCATGAGCACGCCCTGGTTGCGGACGTCGCGGACGCCGACGTCGAGGGCGGTCTGGGCGGCCTTGGCGACCAGCGGGGTGATCGACTGGGCGTGGTTGACGTGGGTGTGGATCGCGAGGTTGACGCCGCGGCGGGCGGCGGTGCGGGCGACCCGCTCGAGGCCCTCGACGACGTCGGCCTGGAGCCAGTGCTGGGGGAGGCCCATGAGGGCCTTGGTGGCGAGCCGGATGTCGCGGACGGTCTCCAGTTCCAGAAGCCGCATCAGGTACGACTCGAGGTTCTTCCACGGGACGTTGGCCACGTCGCCGCCGGAGACGACGACGTCGCGGACGCCGGGGTGGGCCTTGAGGTAGGTGATGTGGGCGTCGTACCGGTCGACGGGCTTGAGGGTGAGCTTGAGCTTGTCGACGGCGGGGGTGGAGTTGCCGACGAGGTCCATCCGGGTGCAGTG
>JBARAE010000416.1:0-2995 GCA_049791715.1 Micromonospora sp. | reverse complement strand
ACACGGAGTCGCCGGACCACCGTCACCACCTCATACCCGGCGGACGGCCACCGTCACCCGCTCACCGTCGCCGACCTCGCCGGCGAAGCCCTCCACCTCGTCGGCGAAGTCGACCTGGTCGGCCAGCACCTCCCGCGCGACGAAGTCGCGGTACGCCGACACCGCGGCCCGGACCTCCTCCGACGCCGAGAGCGTCACGACGATCCGGTCCGAGACGTCCAGGTCGGCGTCCCGGCGGGCCTGCTGCACCACCCGGACCACGTCCCGGGCCAGCCCTTCGGCGGCCAACTCGGCGGTGACCTGGGTGTCCAGTACGACCACGCCCTCACCGCCGGGCAGCGGCGCGGACTGCTCCACGTCGGCGGCGACCAGGCGCAGCTCGTACTCGCCCTCGGCGAGGGTGACGCCGGCGGCGACCGGGGCGCCGTCGACGAGCTCCCACTCCCCCGCCTTGACCGCCTTGATCACCTGCTGCACCTGCTTGCCGACCCGCGGGCCGAGCGCCCGGGGCACGACGGTCAGCACCTGCTGGCAGTACGCGGACACCTCCTCGGTGAACTCCACCGCCTTCACGTTGACCTCGTCGGCGACCAGGTCGGCGAAGGGCCGGAGCTGGGCCGCGACCGGGGAGGCCACGGTCAGCTTCGACAGCGGCAGCCGGACCCGCAGGCCCTTCGCCTTGCGCAGCGACAGCGCCGCCGAGGCGACCGCGCGCACGTTGTCCATCGCGGCGACGAGCTCGTGGTCGGCGGGGAACTCCTCGGCCGACGGCCAGTCGGTCAGGTGCACCGACCGTTCGCCGGTGAGCCCGCGCCAGACCTCCTCCGCGGTCAGCGGCGCCAGCGGCGCCAGCACCCGGCAGAGCGTCTCCAGCACCGTCCACAGGGTGTCGAACGCCTCGGCGTCACCGGACCAGAACCGGTCCCGCGAGCGGCGGACGTACCAGTTGGTCAGCGCGTCCAGGTAGGACCGGACGGTGGCGCAGGCGCCGGAGATGTCATACGCCTCCATCTGGCCCTGGACCGTGCTGACCAGCTCGTTCGTCTTCGCCAGCACGTACCGGTCGAGCAGGTGCGTGCTGTCGGTCCGCCGGCGTGCCTGGTACCCGTCCGCGTTCGCGTAGAGCGAGAAGAAGTACCAGACGTTCCACAGCGGCAGCAGCACCTGCCGGACGGCGTCCCGGATGCCCGCCTCGGTGACCGGCATGTCCCCGCCCCGCAGCACCGGCGAGGACATCAGCATCCAGCGCATCGCGTCCGACCCGTACGCGTCGAAGACGTGGTACACGTCCGGGTAGTTGCGCAGGCTCTTGGACATCTTGCGCCCGTCCGAGCCGAGCAGGATGCCGTGACTCAGGCAGGTGTGGAACGCCGGCCGATCGAACAGCGCGGTGGCCAGCACGTGCATGGTGTAGAACCAGCCACGAGTCTGCCCGATGTACTCGACGATGAAATCGCCCGGGTAGTGGTGCTCGAACCAGTCCCGGTTGGAGAACGGATAGTGCACCTGGGCGAAGGGCATCGAACCGGACTCGAACCAGCAGTCCAGCACCTCCGGCACCCGGCGCATCATCGAGCGCCCCGTCGGGTCGTCCGGGTTGGGACGGACCAGCTCGTCCACCACCGGCCGGTGCAGGTCGTCGATCCGTACGCCGAAGTCGCGCTCCAGTTCCTTCAGCGAGCCGTACACGTCGATCCGGGGATGGTTCGGGTCGTCGGAGCGCCACACCGGGATCGGCGAACCCCAGAACCGGTTCCGGCTGATCGACCAGTCGCGGGCGTTGGCCAGCCACTTGCCGAACGAGCCGTCCTTGATGTGCCCCGGCGTCCAGTTGATCTGCTGGTTCAGCTCGACCATCCGGTCCTTGAACGTCGTCACCGCGACGAACCACGACGACACCGCCTTGTAGACCAGCGGGGTGTCGCAGCGCCAGCAGTGCGGGTAGGAGTGGGTGTAGGTGTCCTGACGCAGCACCACCCCCCGCTCCTTGAGCTCGCGGATCACCGGCTTGTTGACATCGAAGACCTGCTCGCCCTCGTATGGCGGCACGAGCGAGGTGAACCGGGTGTGGTCGTCGACGGTGACGATGGTCGGGATGCCGGCCGCGATGCAGGCGTTCTGGTCGTCCTCGCCGAAGGCCGGGGCGAGGTGGACGATCCCGGTGCCGTCCTCGGTGGTGACGAAGTCGGCGCCGAGCACCTGGTACGCGTTCGGGCCGGACTGCTCCACCAGGAAGTCGTAGAGCGGGGTGTAGCGGCGTCCGACCAGGTCCCGGCCGTGGACCGTACCGAGCTGCTCGTACCCTTCCAGCTCCTTGGCGTACGCCCCGAGCCGAGCCGCGCCGACGACGTACCGCTGGCCCTCCCGTTACAGCACGGCGTACTCGATGTCCGGGCCGACAGCGAGCGCGAGGTTCGACGGCAGGGTCCACGGCGTGGTGGTCCAGACCCCGAGCCGGACCGTCCCGCGCAGCAGCTCGACGGCGCTGTCGTCTCCGGTCAGCTCGAACCAGACGCTCAGCGTCGGGTCGTGCCGGTCCCGGTAGACGTCATCCATCCGGGTCTCGGTGTTCGACAGTGGCGTCTCGCAGCGCCAGCAGTACGCCAGCACCCGGAAGCCCTCGTAGACCAGGCCCTTGTCGTGCAGGGTCTTGAAGGCCCACATGACGCTCTCCATGTAGTCCAGGTCGAGAGTCTTGTAGTCGTTGGAGAAGTCGACCCAGCGGGCCTGACGGGTGACGTACCGCTCCCAGTCATGGGTGAACTCCAGCACCGAGCTGCGGCAGGCCTCGTTGAATCGACCCACGCCGAGGTCGAGGATCTCCGCCTTGCTGGTGATGCCGAGCTGCTTTTCGGCGACCACCTCGGCGGGCAGCCCGTGGCAGTCCCAGCCGAACCGACGCTCGACCCGGCGGCCGCGCATGGTCTGGTAGCGCGGCACCACGTCCTTGATGTAGCCGGTGAGAAGGTGCCCGTAGTGCGGCAGACCGTTGGCG
>JBARAE010000415.1:0-3191 GCA_049791715.1 Micromonospora sp. | reverse complement strand
CGGTAGAGGTTGCCCTGCAACGCCGCCGCTCAACCTGGGGCGGCGTCGGCTATAACCAGGGCGGCGCCGTACAGAACCCGGTGGACCTGTGGCACGAGGCAGTCCATACACCGGGTATCTATGACCTCGAGGTGGATACGTCGGTGCTCAGCCCAGAGGAGTGCGCTGATCGCATCGCCCGCCGCCTTGCAATGGGTCCACCACCATCGGCATTCCAACGCCTCGCCTGACCGACCGCGGAAGCGCTCGGCATCTAGCTCATGAGCTGACTGCGCGGGCTGAGGGTACGGCCATCGGTACAGCCAGGCGGGCCGACGGGCGGCAGGAAGGGACGGCACCGGCCGACGATCCGTCCAGATCACCGGCGCTGGTCGACGCCTGCCGACAGGGCGCGTGATCTTTGGCAAGGCAGGCAGGGAGTGGGGGCGTGCCCGTCGCCTGCCTGATGGGCCGGGACCCAAGGGTCAACGGCGGCCACCTCTTGGACGTGACAGCCACCGTGGCGGCGCAGGTCAAGCCAGGTCACTACCGAGCGACTTCCGCCTGTGTCCACACTTCCTGAACCGTGATCCAGAGCCGGAGGGCAGGTGACCCCATCTTGGCCCCAGCGGACCGCAACGCCGTGCCATCCGAGGAACGCCGGCACCGGGTCGGCGGCGAGGTGATCGGCGTGTCTGTCGCCCACGTTCGCTCCTGCTGCGCCACTTGGTCGAGCAGTTGCCGCACGGTGAGCAAGAGGCGTCACACCCGCGTGAGCGGCTGATGCGGCTTGGGCGGCAGCTCGACTTCAACGCGATCTCCGGCGCTGACCTGGCCGCTGCGGGAGACGATGCCCATGACACCAGCTAGACGGACCACCTGCCCGTCCTCACCGGTATGCACGACCTGCTTGAGCAGTCCCTGCTGGAAGTTGTTGATCTGCTGACACGGGTTGCGCAGACCCATGACCGTGATGACGGCCTGCCCGATGGTGAGGCGTGTGCCGACGGCTAGACCGAGCAGATTGATGCCACGCGTCGTGATGTTTTCCCCGAGGTCACCGGGCATCACATGGAAACCTGCCTCAGCGAGGTCTTGGAACAACTCTGCGTGGATGATGTGGACCTGACGCATGTTTGGCTGCGAGGGATCGGCGGCCACTCGCGACCGGTGCTGCACGGTGGCCCCGAAATGGGCATCACCCTCCACCCCAAGACCCTCGTGCAGCATGATGGCGTCCACCGTCAGCTTGCTGAAAGTGTGCGCCGGACTCACATGGACCGCTACGACCTCACGACTCATGCGCCCGATCCTGCCAGCGCGTCGACACCGGGGATTGAGGCGGTAGGAAGCATGCCGGCGTCCGCTATTGCCGCGGATCGAGAGCGTAGGCGGCCATCACCGTCCGTAGCTAAGCCCCCTCGGCAGAGTAGTTTGCCGGTGTGACTGTCCGTTAAGGGGGCTACGCCCAGGGCGCGATGTATCGGCCGACGTAGTCGCGAGCACGGGGGAGCGGGTCATGCCAATACTGGTTCGGCCTGCGGTGGTGGTGCTTCTCGCAGAACTCAGCGAGACTGTCCGTGATGTTGATGCGTTCCAGCGGGTGGCCTTCGAAGCCTGTGTTGACCGCCAGCAGTTGTGGCTCAGGATTCCAGCCCGAGTGGTCGAACGCCCAGCCATCCCAGGTCGCGTAGGTGTGGAAGACCTGCCGCTCGCCCGGGAAGCGCACCGCGGTTATCTCGATGGGCCGGTCCGGATAGGAATCCCGGCAGACCCAGGCGAGGATATGACACGCTCCGGCAGCGAAGAAGGCCTGGTCCGTCCGTTCCCATGCGACCCGCTGGTCTGATCGCTCGACCGGCGTCCGACGAAACGCTCCCGCTGCCTTGGCTGCCATGACCCGGACGGTAGTGGATGAGCCGACGCATCCGCTCACTGCTGCGATCCGCGCTCGGATGCCGCAGATCAGTTGGGCGTTGTGCTTCCTGCTGGCGGCCTTCTCGCGGTCGTAGTCCCGGCTGGTCGGGCGGGAGGGGTTCGACCATACTGGTCCGCCATGGACCTGGACGAGTATCAGCGCGGCGCCCTCCGTACTGCCGCTCGACGTGACAAGAGGAACGAGCTGCTCCATCTGGTGCTCGGGCTGGTCGGCGAATCGGGTGAGGTCGCCGAGAAGTTCAAGAAGTGGGTCCGCGACCTCGACAGCGACGAGTCGCGGATCGACCGGGCCGACATCGCCAAGGAACTCGGTGACGTGCTCTGGTACGTGGCGGTGCTCGCCGACTACCTCGATCTGTCGCTGGACGACATCGCGGCGGCCAACCTGGCCAAGCTGGCCAGCCGCCAGGGCCGTGGCGTGCTGAGTGGCAGCGGCGACAACCGCTGAGCCAGGGTTTGGCGGTACCTACACTTCGGGCTGGATCAGGACGAGGTTGTGGTCAGGCTCAGCCGCGGCGAGGCGCTGGCGCTGTTTGAGTGCTTGTCCCGCACCGATGAGCTGACCAACGACTTCTGCGACCTGGTCGAGGACCAGGCCGAGCAACGAGCGTTGTGGAACGTCACCTGCCTCCTCGAACGGGTGCTTGTCGAGCCCTTCCGGCTGGTGTATCGGGATCTGGTTGAGCAAGCGCGGTCCCGGCTCGCGTGCCGCAGGATCTGGATCGCCACCCCGTGGATGCATGTCAAGGCCCGCCAGGACGCCAGCGCAGGTTCGGCGAGCACCATGCGGAGTGATCCGCCGAAGGCCGTAACGGCGGACCCGAGCTTCCCACGGTCAATCCTTGGTGGAACGCGCGGTCGCGGCACGGTCGCTCGCCACGATGAGGTCGAGCAGATCCTTGCCCAGCCCGGCCGGGACCCGGACGCGACCACCGCCGGTCGAGATCGCCTGCGGGCATGTCGCGTCGCCCAGCACCACGGTGACCGCCATCGGCGGAGCCTGCGCCGCGCTCACTTCGCCGAGGCTGATTCCGATCACACCGGGCTTCTGCAGCGTGCATTCCTCCCCGGCGGGCACGGGGTCGCGCAGCTCGGCGAGGGTTGTCCGGATCTGAGCCAGCGTCTTGGCGTCCGTCGCGCCGACCATGCCGGGCATCTCGCTGGTGGCGGAGGCGATACGGTCGGGCAGCACCAGGCCGCCGTAGGCCGGGGCCATCGGGCCGGCGGGCCAAGTGGTGCGCTTGAGCAGCTGCTCGCGATCCTTCTCGTCCCCG
>JBARAE010000414.1:0-1821 GCA_049791715.1 Micromonospora sp. | reverse complement strand
GTCTCGGCACGGGCGTCCAGGTAGCGGGCGAACCGGCGGCGCAGCACCTCGGCCATGGCGGAGAGATCGTCGGTGGCGCCCCGGACGATGAACCGGCGGTACTCGCTCCTGCGAGGCAGCCCGTCCTCGAAAACGACCATACTGGCGACCACGTCGGTGCCCTGGATCTGCGAGACGTCGAAACACTCGATGCGCAGCGGGGACGTCCGCATGCCGAGCGCCTCGGTGATCTCGTCGAGCGCCTTGCTCCGGGTGGTCAGGTCACCGGCGCGGCGCAACTTGTGCCGGGCCAGCGCGTCCCGCGCGTTGCGGCCCACCGTCTCCATCAGGGTTTTCTTGTCACCCCGCTGCGGCACCCGCAGGGCGACCCGGCTGCCCCGGCGGGCGGAGAGCCAGTCGGCCAGCGCGTCGGCGTCCGCCGGCAGTGCGGGGACCAGCAGCTCCCGCGGCACGTCGGCCTCGCCCCGCTCGCCGCCGTACACCTGGGTGCAGAAGTGGTGCACCAGGTCGCCGGAGCTCAGTTCCTCGGTCTTCTCCACCACCCAGCCGCGCTGGCCGCGTACCCGCCCGTCGCGGACGTGGAAGACCTGGACGGCGGCTTCCAGCGGGTCGTCGGCGAAGGCGACCACGTCGGCGTCGGTGCCATCGCCGAGCACCACGGTCTGTTTCTCCATCGCCCGGCGCAGCGCGGCGATGTCATCCCGCAGCCGGGCGGCCCGCTCGAACTCGGTCTGCTCGCTCGCCTCGGACATTTCGCGTTCGAGCCGGCGGACCATGGTGTCGGTCCGGCCGGCCATGAAGTCGCAGAACGCGTTGACGATGTCCCGGTGCTGGTCGACGGAGACGCTGCCCACGCAGGGCGCCGAGCACCTGCCGATGTAGCCCAGCAGGCAGGGACGCCCGACCTGGCCGGCCCGCTTGAACACCCCAGAGGAGCACGTCCGCGCGGGGAAGACCCGCAGCAGCAGGTCGAGCGTCTCGCGGATCGCCCAGGCGTGCGAGTACGGCCCGAAGTAGCGCACCCCCTTGCGCTTAGAGCCCCGCATCACCTGGAGCCGCGGGTACTCCTCGTCGAGGGTGACGGCCAGGTAGGGGTACGACTTGTCGTCGCGGTAGCGGACGTTGAACCGAGGGTCGTACTGCTTGATCCAGGTGTATTCGAGCTGGAGCGCCTCGACCTCGGTGCCGACGGTGACCCAGTCGACCGACTCGGCCGTGGTGACCATCTGCTGGGTGCGCTGGTGCAGGCCCCACAGGTCGGCGAAGTAGGAGTTGAGCCGGCTGCGCAGGTTCTTCGCCTTGCCGACGTAGATGACCCGGCCGGTGCCGTCGCGGAAGCGGTAGACCCCTGGCGACTCCGGGATGGTGCCGGGCGCGGGACGGTAGGTCGAGGGGTCAGCCACGCCAGCAAGCCTAGTCCGCACCCCCGACACCCGGCCCCGCCGCCACGGCCGCCCATCCGGCGGTCGACGCGGGGAAAGTCGACGCGGGGAAAAGGTCAGGCGAGGGAGATCTGTTCGCCGTTGACCTTGACGTTCTTCGCGGCGAGCGGGCGGGTGGCCGGGCCCTGCTTCACCGAGCCGTCGCTGATCGAGAACCTGCTGCCGTGGCAGGTGCAGTTGATGGTGCCGCCGTCGACGTTCGACACGGGGCAACCCTGGTGGGTGCAGATCGGGTCGAATCCCTTGAACGTCCCCGGCTGGGGCTGGGTGATCACCACTCCCTTGCTGGCGTACACCGCGCCACCCCCGACCGGGATGTCCGTGGTCCGCGCCAGCGGGGCGGAGGTCTGCCGGCTGCCGCCCTGGGCGTCGCCGGCCC
>JBARAE010000413.1:0-2056 GCA_049791715.1 Micromonospora sp. | reverse complement strand
GGGTCGGGTCACGGCCGCTGCCCGGGCCAGCCGGCACCCGCCGGGGCGGCCGGCGGCGGGGTGGCCTGCTGCCGGGGCGCGACCGAGGGCAGCGGGATGGTGGACATCACCCGGTGCACGATGTGGTCGGCCGGCACGTCGTCGGCGAGCGCGTCGTAGCTGAGCACCAGCCGGTGGCGCAGGATGTCCGGGGCGATGTCCTGCACATCCTGCGGCAGCGCGTAGTCCCGGCCCCGCAGCAGCGCCAACGCCCGGGTGGCCCGGACCAGGCCCAGCGAGGCGCGCGGGCTGGCGCCGTACTGGATGAGCTGCGCGACGTCCGGCATGCCGTGCTCGGCCGGGGCGCGGGTCGCCAGCACCAGCCGCACCGCGTAGTCCACCAGCGCGTTGTGGACGAAGACCTGGTCGGCCTTCTGCTGCAGGGTGATCAGGTCGGTGGTGCTGAACACCCGGGCCGGCTCGGGCGGGGCGACCCCCATCCGGTAGACGATCTCCCGCTCCTCGGCGTCGGTCGGGTAGCCCACCACGATCTTCATCAGGAACCGGTCCCGCTGCGCCTCGGGCAGCGGATACACGCCCTCCTGCTCGATCGGGTTCTGCGTCGCCATCACCAGGAACGGGTCCGGTACCCGGTAGGTCTCCCCGCCGATCGACACCTGACGCTCGCTCATCACCTCGAGCAGTGCCGACTGCACCTTGGCCGGTGCGCGGTTGATCTCGTCGGCGAGGAGGAAGTTGACGAAGACCGGGCCGAGCTCGACGTCGAACTTCTCGCTGGACTGCCGGTAGATCCGGGTGCCCATGATGTCCGCGGGGACCAGGTCCGGGGTGAACTGCACCCGGGCGAAGGAGCCGCCGACCACCTTGGCCAGGGTTTCCACGGCGAGGGTCTTCGCCACGCCGGGCACGCCCTCCAGCAGGCAGTGGCCGCGGGCGAGCAGCGCGACGAACATCCGCTCGACCATCCGGTCCTGCCCGACGATCACCCGCTTGATCTCGAACAGCGCCCGTTCCAGCAGGGTGGCGTCCTCGGCGGGGGTGGTCACCGGCGGCGCGTCCGGGACGGCCTCGGCCGGGCTCGGGGTCGGGGCGTCGGGTGTGGTCGGCTGGGCCACCGGTCCTCCACAGCATGATCGGGTTGTCGCGGCGTGGTGCGTATCAAGACTGTCATGCCGGGCTGAGAGCCGAGGGCGCGAGAAGCCGATTTTCGCCACCCCGCCGCAGACCAGGAAACGCTGAACACGGGTGGACAGGAAGGGGTCCGGCGCGTGTACGATTCACCCCGTCGCCGGGCGGCTCCCCCCGTGGCCGCCCGGCGCTAAGCTTCCCGGCGCGCGAGCCTAGACTCGCCCGGATGACCAGTCCCACTCCCGCTGACGACGCGCTGATCTGCTCGGCGCGGGGGTGTCGCGCTCCCGCGGTGTGGGCGCTGCGCTGGAACAATCCCCGCCTGCACGACCCCGACCGGCGCAAGACCTGGCTGGCCTGTGCCGAGCACCGGGAATCCCTCGGCGCCTTCCTCGACGCGCGTGGCTTCCTGCGCGAGGTGGTGCCGGTCGCCGGATCGCCTACCCTCGAGGAGTGAGCGAGCACAGCGGATCATCCCGGTGAGCGGTGACGACCTGGCCGGGGCGTCGCCGGCGCCGGCCGGCCCCCTGGAGCCCTGGCCGGCCACCGTCCGCTGGCAGCCCATCTCGGGCGACCTGATCTGGGTGGAGCTGATCCGGCTGGGCATCGTGTTCGCTGTGGTCCTGGTCGGGCTCGGTCTCGGCTGGGCGGGCACCGGTCACTGGCTCTTCGGCGCCGCGCTGGCCGTCGCCGTGCTGCTGGCCGCCTGGCGGACGATCACCATCGTCCGCGCCGTGCACGCGTGGGGGTACGCCGAGCGGGAGAACGACCTGCTGGTCCGGCACGGGCTGCTGGTGCGGCGGCTCTCCATCGTCCCGTACTCGCGGATGCAGTTCGTCGACGTCACCGCCGGGCCGCTGGAGCGGGCCTTCGATCTGGCCACCGTGCAACTGCACACCGCCGCCGCGGCGAGCGACGCCCGGGTGCC
>JBARAE010000412.1:0-5163 GCA_049791715.1 Micromonospora sp. | reverse complement strand
GCCACGCTCCCTCCGGGGGGCGTGGCCACCGCCGTGTCAGGGGTTCGGCGGGTACGGGTCGATCGGCCGCTCGAAGAACGTCTCCAGCGCGACGATCGTCTGCGTACCGGTGACACCCTCCACCTGGAACAGTCGGCGCAGGCTGGCCTGGAGCTGTTCGGGCGTACCGACGCGGATCTTCACGAGCACCGAGGCGGGGCCGGCGATCACGTGCGCCTCCTCCACTTCCGGCAGCGCGGCCAATGCCTCGCGGGTCGGCCGGTCCCCCATCCACGCGTTCGCCTCCACCAGCACGAACGCGAGTACGCCCCGGCCGACCGCGCCAGGGTCGACGTCCACCGTGGTGCGGCGGATCACTCCCTGCTCGCGCAGCTTGCGTACCCGTTGGTGCACCGCCCCGGTGGAGAGCCCGACGGCGCCGGCGAGCGCGGCGTACGACTGGGTCGCGTCCCGCTGCAGGGCGGCCAGCACGCCCCGGTCCACATCGTCCACCGCGGCTCCCGATCCTCGCTTTGTTCGGCGAAACAGCCTCTCGCCGATTGTGGTTCGGTCATGTTAGCGTGACGCCGAACGACAGTCACGAGGGGGCGGGGATGCTCGACCGGTTCCGGACGCGTTTCGAGGTGCTCGACGAGCGGTTCCGCCGGGTCAACGGCGACGAGTGGGTGGAGTGCCTCTGGACCGGCGGCCGCTGGCTGGAGGGGCCGGCCTGGTTCCCAGCCGGGCGCTACCTGGTCTTCAGCGACATCCCCAACGACCGACTGCTGCGGTGGGACGAGACCACCGGCGCGGTCGGGGTGTTCCGCCAGCCGGCCGGCTACGCGAACGGGCACACCGTCGATCGACGGGGGCGACTGGTGAGCTGCGAGCAGGGCCGGCGGCGGGTCACCCGGACGGAGGCGGACGGCACCGACACCGTGCTCGCGGACCGCTGGAAAGGTCGGCGGCTCAACAGCCCGAACGACGTGGTGGAGCACTCCGACGGGTCGATCTGGTTCACCGACCCCAGCTACGGCATCGACAGCGACTACGAGGGGCACCGCGGCGAGAGCGAGATCGGCGGCAACCACGTCTACCGGGTCGACCCGTACGACGGGGAGGTGCAGCTCGTCGCCGACGACTTCGCGCAGCCCAACGGCCTCGCGTTCACCGCGGACGAGTCGATGCTGTACGTCGTGGACACCCGGGCCCGGCACCTGCGCCGGTTCGAGGTCACCGAGAAGGGCGCAATCCGCGGTGGCGAGGCCTTCGCCACCTGCGACGCCGGCTCCTTCGACGGCGTACGCCTCGACGACGCCGGGCGGGTGTGGGTCGCCGCCCACGACGGGCTGCACTGCTTCCACCCGGACGGCACCCTGCTGGGCAAGCTGCACCTGCCCGAGGTGGTCGCGAACTTCACCTTCGGCGGGCCGAAGCGCAACCACCTCTACATCTGCGCCTCCAGCTCGCTGTTCACCCTCCGGGTGAACGTCAACGGGGCCCGCTACCCGGGCTGGTGACACCGGAGACACCACTCCCGGGCCACCGAACGTGCGGGCGACCCGGGAGCGCGGCGATGATCAGCGATTCGTGTCGCCCTCGCCGGTACGCTTCTGAGCCATGTCGACACCCTTGTCGATCTGCTGGTCGTACTTGCCGCCGGTGCGCTGGTCGGCCATGTCGCCGCCCTTCTCGATGCCCTGGTCGACCTGCTTGTCGTGCTTGTCGGCGAAGTCTTCGGCCTTGTCCATGAAGTCGCTCATGTCGTGTCTCCCTCACGTCGGTCCTTATCTGCCTTCCCTCGAGCGGATGGCACAAACGCCGGGCAGCCGGGGCGCCGAGTGTCGGATCGAGGTAGACCGGGTATCGAGCGGCCGGAACCGAGGAGGGCCGACGTGAGCGAGGACGGTACCGAGGTGACGGTGGAACGGACCCGGGCGGAGGGCCCCCGACAGGTCTGGGCGGGCCTGCCCTGGCCGATACGGACGGCGGTCACGTGGAGTGCCTGCCTGGTGGTGGTGGTCACCGGACTCTGGCTGCTCGGGAAGATCGCCGTACTGCTGGCGCCGCTGGCCGTGGCGCTGGCCGGCACCCTGTTCCTCGCCGCACTGCTCGACCCGGTGCTGGTCCGGCTGCGTCGGCTGCGGGTACCGGCGGCACCCGCCGCACTGCTCACCATCCTGCTGTTGCTCGCTGTGCTGGTCGGCGTGGGTGTGCTGGTGTGGAACCTGACGGCGAGCCAGTTCGGCGAGCTGACCCAGCAGCTCGACCAGGGCCTGGAACGCAGCCGGGACTTCGTCACCTCCACCCTTCCGGTCACCGACGACCAGTTGGACCGGCTGATCCGGCAGACGCGGGACGGGCTGAGCGGCGGCGCGCCCGATCCGGTGCGGAGCGCGCGGACCGCCGCCGAGGTGGCCGGATCCATGCTGCTGGCACTGGTCCTGCTCTTCTTCCTGCTCAAGGACGGCCGGTCGATGTGGCGCTGGGTGCTGCGCCGGATGACCGGGCCGAACCGGACGGTCACCGAGGAGGCCGGTCGGGTGGGCTGGCGGACGCTCGGCTCGTACAGCCGGGGCACGATGATCATCGCGGCGATCGACGCGCTCGGGATCGGCCTGGCGCTGGTGGTGCTGCGGGTGCCGCTGGCTCTGCCGCTCGCCCTGATCACCTTCCTCGGCGGTTTCGTTCCGATCATCGGTGCGACGGTCGCCGGGGCGGTGGCGGTGCTGGTCGCCCTCGCCGCGAACGGTCCGACCACCGCGCTGCTCACCCTGGCCGCGGTGATCGCGGTCCAGCAGATCGAGGGCAACCTGCTGGAACCGCTGATCATGAAGCGTCAGGTGCAGCTGCACCCGGCGGTGATCCTGGTCGTGGTCACGGCCGGCACGCTGATCGCCGGGATCGCGGGCGCGTTCGTCTCCGTCCCGATCGCCGCGGTCACCTGGCGCGTCATCGACACGGTGCAGCGGCACCGCACCCGCGCCCTCGCCTGACCTCAGGCCGGGCGGGCCACCCGGGTCAGGTGCCCGGCGAACCAGGACGCCGCCTCGTCCGCGACCTGCTCCAGCGTGCCGGGCTCCTCGAAGAGGTGGGTGGCGCCCGGGACGATCCGCAGCTCGGCGACGTCGCCCAGCTCCGCCTTCGCCTGCTCGTTGAGCACGATCACCTGCTCGTCCAAGCCCCCCACCAGCAGCAACGTCGGCGCCCGAACGGCCGACAGGGACGCACCGGCCAGGTCCGGGCGGCCGCCCCGCGACACCACGGCGCGTACCCGCTCGGGACGTTCGGCCGCGGCGACCAGGGCGGCGGCGGCGCCGGTGCTGGCACCGAAGAGACCCACCGGCAACGGAGCCAGCGCCCGGTCGGTGCCCATCCAGTCGACGATCGCGGCCAGCCGGTCGGCCAGCATGGGGATGTTGAAACGCAGCTCGGCGGTGCGGGCGTCGACCGCGTCCTCCTCGGGGGTGAGCAGATCCACCAGCACGGTGGCGAGCGACCGGTCGTTGAGCACCCGGGCGACGGAGACGTTGCGCGGACTGTGCCGGGAACTGCCGCTGCCGTGCGCGAAGAGGACCACACCCTTCGGCTCGTCCGGAAAGATCACGTCGGCCGGTAGGCCGCCGGCCACCGGGATCGTCACGTCGCGCATCTCCGTCATCTCCGACCTCCCCGTTCGCCGGCGCACGCTGCCGGCCCACGCCCCCCGCATACCCGGCCGGCACCCGGGCTCACCTGTTGCGTTGACGCCGACGGCAAGGTTTAGCGTGACGGCGAGGGCGGACGAGGGAGGTCGGATGCGCATCGGTGAGCTGGCGGAACGGGCCGGTACGAGCACCCGCACCCTGCGGTACTACGAAACGCAAGGGCTGGTCCGGCCAGGCCGGTCGGCCAACGGCTACCGGGTCTACGACGAGGCGGAACTGCGCGTGGTGCACGAAATCCGCGCCCTGCTGGCGGTGGGTTTCGGTCTCGACGACATCCGGCCGTTCGTGGCGTGCCTGCGGGCCGGCAACAGCTCCGGTGACGTCTGCCCGGATTCGGTCGCCGTACTCCGCCGCAAGCTCGCCGAGGTGGACGCCTACCTCGACCGGCTCGGCACGGTACGGCGGCACCTGCACGACCAGCTCGCCCGCGCCATCGCCCATCGGGAGGAAACATGCCTCAGGACACGGAACAGGCCCGGCTGACCACGGTCACCGACGAGACGTTCGCCGCCACGGTGCTGGCCAGCACCCGACCGGTGGTGGTCGACTTCTGGGCCGAGTGGTGCCCGCCCTGCCGGGCGGTCTCGCGGCACCTCGCCGAGCTGGCCGAGGAGTTCGGCGACAGCATGCTGTTCGCCACGCTCAACTCGGACGAGAACCCGGAAACCACCCGGGCGTACGGGGTGATGTCCATGCCCACCCTGCTGGTCTTCCGCGACGGCGAGGTGATCGGCTCGATCGTCGGCGCCCGGCCCAAGAACCACCTGCGGCTGAGCTTCGCCCGGCACCTGGAGGCGTGAACGGGCGGGCCGTTTGCCGGGCAGCCGATCGGGAAGGCGCGAAGTGACCGTAGATCGGCGCAGCCGCGCCCCGACGGATCGCGAGGATCGTCATGGCTCAGCAGCAGGAAAGGTCCCAGCAGCAGGCCGACGAGCGGGAACGGCGCGAACAGGAGGCCAGGCGCACTCGGGAGTGGGCGGACGAAGCCTCCCAGGCCCGTACCGCTGACGATCCCCGCGCCATGGCGCCGCGGGATGCCGGCGGACGACCGTCCAACGGCCGCCAGTTCTGAGGCTGATCGACGTCCCCGCCCGGTTCTCCGGGCCGGGACGTCCGGTTCCGCACCCTCAGACGGTGTTCTCGGGCAGGTGGAGCAGCGGTGCCCGGCCGGGCGGCTGCTCCGGCGGCGGGCCGGACGGGTGGGCCGACGGCACCGGCACGGTGACGGGCTGGGCGGGGGTGACCCGGATCGTCTCGCCGTGGTGGCGCAGCTCCAGCACGGTGTCCGGGCCTCCGTGCCGCAGTGAGTACGTCGTCTGGTGCGGCCGGACGTCGACCCGCAGGTGCATCGACCGCCACTGGAGCGAGAACTCGAGTCGGCTGAGCCGGCTGGAGAGTCGCGGCGAGAAGGAGAGCGTCCCGTCGTGGTCGCGCAGGCCGCCGAAGCCGGCGACCAGGGCCATCCAGGCGCCGGCCA
>JBARAE010000411.1:0-2184 GCA_049791715.1 Micromonospora sp. | reverse complement strand
AAACGGCGCCGGTCAGGACCGGTTCGAGTCCACCACGTCCGGTGGGTAGCCCGAGCCGAGGATCAGCACGACGAAGGCGCCGGCGACCTCCCGTCGTACCAGCGGCTGGTCCACCCCGGCCGCCAGTCACTTCACGCCGGTCGCGTCCATCCCGCGCAGTTCCTTCTTCAGATCCGAGACCTCGTCCCGGATCCGGGCGGCCAGTTCGAACTGCAACTCCCGGGCCGCGGCGAGCATCTGGTCGTTGAGCTCCTGGATGAGCTGGGCCAGGTCGGCGCGCGCCATCCCCTCGCGGGACGGGCCGCCGCCGGCCCTGCTGCGGCTGCGGACCTCCTTGACCGGCGCCTTACCCCGGGAGAGCTGTCGCACCGCGCCACCGACCCGGGTGCTCTGGGTGTCCTCCGCCTCGCGGTAGATGTCGTCCAGGATGTCGTGGATCTTCTTTCGCAGCGGCTCCGGGCTGATCCCGTGCGCCTCGTTGTGCGCGATCTGCTTGTCCCGCCGGCGGTTGGTCTCGTCGATCGCTTTCGCCATCGACGGGGTGATCCTGTCGGCGTACATGTGGACCTGGCCGGAAACGTTCCGGGCGGCGCGACCGATGGTCTGGATCAGCGACCGGCCGCTGCGCAGGAAGCCCTCCTTGTCGGCGTCGAGGATCGCCACCAGCGACACCTCGGGCAGGTCCAGGCCCTCCCGGAGCAGATTGATGCCGACCAGTACATCGTATTCGCCCTTGCGCAGCTCGCGCAGCAGCTCCACCCGGCGCAGCGTGTCGACCTCGGAGTGCAGATACCGGACCTGGATACCGTTGTCGAGGAGGTAGTCGGAAAGGTCCTCGGCCATCTTCTTGGTCAGCGTGGTGACCAGCACCCGCTCGTCGCGCTCGGTGCGCAGCTTGATCTCGTGCATCAGGTCGTCGATCTGACCCTTGGTGGGCTTGACGACGACCTCGGGGTCGACCAGGCCGGTCGGACGGATCACCTGCTCAACGAACTCGCCCTGGGCCTGCTCCAGCTCCCATGGACCGGGGGTGGCGGAGAGGAACACCAGCTGACCGACCCGCTCCAGGAACTCGTCGAAGCGCAGCGGCCGGTTGTCGGCCGCGCTGGGCAGCCGGAAACCGTGGTCGATCAGCATCCGCTTGCGGGACGCGTCACCCTCGTACATGCCGCCGATCTGCGGGATGGTCACGTGTGACTAGTCGACCACGGTGAGGAAGTCGTCGGGGAAGTAGTCGAGCAGGCAGTGCGGCGGGCTGCCGGGCAGCCGGCCGTCGATGTGCATGGAGTAGTTCTCGATGCCGGAGCAGAAGCCGACCTGGCGCATCATCTCGATGTCGTACGTGGTGCGCATCCGCAGCCGCTGCGCCTCCAGCAGCTTGCCCTGCCGCTCCAGCTCGGCCAGCCGCTCGCCCAGCTCGACCTCGATGTCGCGGACCGCCCGCTCCATCCGCTCCGGGCCCGCCGCGTAGTGCGTGGCGGGGAAGATCATCAACTGGTCGACCTCGCGGACCACGTCCCCGGTCAGCGGGTTGAGGTAGTAGAGCTTCTCGATCTCGTCACCGAAGAGCTCGATCCGGACCGCCAGCTCCTCGTACGCCGGGATGATCTCCAACGTGTCGCCGCGGACCCGGAACGTGCCCCGCTGGAAGGCCATGTCGTTGCGGGTGTACTGGATGTCGACCAACCGGCGCAGCAGCTGGTCCCGGTCGAGCTCCTGCCCGACGGCCACCCGGACCGCCCGGTCGAGGTACTCCTCCGGGGTGCCCAGGCCGTAGATCGCCGAGACGGTCGCCACCACGATGACGTCGCGGCGGGTCAGCAGCGACATGGTCGCTGAGTGCCGCAGCCGCTCGACCTCCTCGTTGATCGAGGAGTCCTTCTCGATGTAGGTGTCGGTCTGCGGGATGTACGCCTCGGGCTGGTAGTAGTCGTAGTAGGAGACGAAGTACTCCACCGCGTTGTGCGGGAGCAGCTCGCTGAACTCCTTGGCCAGCTGGGCGGCGAGGGTCTTGTTGGGCGCCATCACCAGGGTCGGCCGTTGCAGCCGCTCGACCAGCCACGCCGTGGTGGCGCTCTTGCCGGTGCCGGTCGCGCCGAGCAGCACCGTGTTGCGGTCGCCGCGCCGGACCCGGCGCTCCAGATCGTCGATGGCCGCCGGCTGGTCGCCGGCGGGCTGGAACTC
>JBARAE010000410.1:0-6288 GCA_049791715.1 Micromonospora sp. | reverse complement strand
GCACGGGTTCGCCGCCGACACCGCCGCGGAGGCCGTGCGGGCCGCCCTCGCCGCCGGTACGGAGGGCGGCCCGATGCTGGACGAGCTGGCCCGACGCCTCGCCCTCGGGGTGGCCAGCACCTGCGTGGTGCTCGACCCGCCGCTGGTGGTTCTCGCCGGCGAGGTGGGTCAGGCGGGCGGGGCGGCGCTGGCCGAGCGGGTGCAGCACGAGGTCGCGGCGATCACGCTGGTCCGCCCGCGGGTGGTGCCGACCGGGCTGACCGAGGAGCCGATCCTGCGGGGCGCGCTGCGGACCGCGCTGGACGCGGTCCGCGACGAGGTCTTCGGCTCGACGGTCGGCTGACCGGTCCCGCCCTGGTCCGCCTCGGTCTGCCACCACACGAAGGAATCTTTCACCAAAGTCCCGGGTGCTGCAAGGTCTTGCCGCACCCGGGCCCTCGGCCGTCGACGTCAGATCAGGTCACGGCGACGGAACGCGGTGAAGGCGGCCACCACCAGCACCGCCGTCACACCGAGCAGCACCACCAGCGCCGGCTCCCAGCTGAGGGTGTAGAAGCCGTCGCAGAAGCCGGCCGTGTCGCCCCGGCAGGCGTGGTTGTCCCAGAACCCGGCCTTACCGGTGAGCCACGCGGCCACGTAGCTGGAGATCATCCACTGGTCCGGACGGGCCGCGTCGAGGATCTGCAGCACCAGGCGGGCGCCCCCCTCCCAGACCACCAGGTACGCCGCCACGGTGCCCAGCGCCGCCGCGGTGTGCCGGCCCAGCGTGGCGATCGCGAAGCCCACCGTCGTGGCCACCAGCACCAGCGCCAGGCCCCGGCCGTACGTGGCGCCCAGCGACCGCCAGAACTCGCCGTCGAGCCGCCCCGGCAGGCCCGCCGTCTGCGCGATCAGCCAGAACACGGCCAGGTACGCCGCCGACGCCACCGCGGAGAGCACCAGCACCGTGCCGAGCAACGTGCCCAACTTGGTGCCGAGCACGGCCAACCGGCGTGGCCGCCACAGCAGCAGGTTGACCACCCCGCCGGAGTTGAGATCGGCACCGATGTAGCAGGCGCCGACCAGGAACCCGAAGAGGACCAGGAAGGCGACGAGGAAGTAGAGCAGTGGCCGGGCCTCGGTGGAGAAGGTGAACACCCCAGGGAGGAAGTCCGACATGACCGGCAGCCGCTCCATCTGGGCCGGGTCGATCTCGATGCAGTCGGCGGGGACGTAGTCGCCCTCCTCGGGCGGGACCTCCCCGGCCTTGATCCGCAGGCACCGGTCGTGCGCCTGCTCCATGCTGCGCTGCTGCTCGGCCGCCTGGGCCTGGGCGTTGCTCTTCTCCTCCACGGTGGGCCGGTGCGATGCGGCCAGCGTGGTCGCCGCCGTGACCGCGAACGCCACCAGCAGCAGCACCACCATGAGCTGCACGAAGCGGCGCGCGCTCAGCCGCTCCACCTCGGCACGGACCAGGTTCACGCGTCCACCTCCCGGTTCTGTCGCGGGTCGAGCTCGATCAGCGCGTCGTCCGGCGCGGGCAGCGCCGAGTCGTCCACCTGGCGCGGCACCGTCGGATGCGGCGTCGTGCCGGTCAGCTCCAGGAAGACGCTCTCCAGGTCCGGCCGGAGCGGGACCAGCTCGCGTACCCACAGACCCTGCTCGCCCAGCGTGCGGGTGATCAGCTCCGGCTCGTCCACCCCGGCGACCACCAGATGGTCCGGGTGAGCGGTCACCGACAGCCCGCACCCGCGCAGCAACTCCTCCGCCCGCTCCGGATCGGCCACCCGGACCTGGAACTCGTGCTGGTCGAAGCCGGCGAGCACCTCGTCCACCCGACCGGCGGCCACCCGGCGACCCCGGGAAATGATCGTCACGTGGTCACAGATCAGCTGGATCTCGGCCAGGATGTGGCTGGAGAGCAGCACGGTCACCCCGGCCGCGGCGAGCGACCGCATGAGATCACGCATCTCCCGGATGCCCGCCGGGTCCAGCCCGTTCGCCGGCTCGTCCAGGATCAACAGCTCCGGGTTCTTGAGCAGCGCCGACGCCACCGCCAGCCGCTGCTTCATGCCGAGTGAGTAGCCCTTGACCCGCTCGTCGCCCCGGTCCCGCAGGCCGACCTGCTCCAGCACCTCGTCCACGCGGTTGGTCGGCACGCCGCCGGCGAGGGCGAGCAGCCGCAGCGTGCGGTGGGCGGTGAAGTTCCCGAAGAACTGCGGGCTCTCCACGATCGCGCCCACCCGGCCGGCGACCTCGGGCAGCCGCTGCGGCGACGGCGCGCCGAACACACTCATCCGGCCGCCGTCGGCCCGTACCAGCCCGAGCAGGGCGCGCAGCGTGGTGGTCTTGCCCGAGCCGTTCGGCCCGAGGAAGCCGTGGATCTGCCCGGCCTCGACCAGCAGATCGAAGCCGTCCACGGCGACTCGGCGTCCCTGGCGCAGGGTGTGGAACGTCTTGCGGAGGCCGTCGATCTCGATGACCGCGCTCATCCGCGCGGCTCCTGACAGGGCATGGACCATCCTCCGGGATAGGTGACCAACGACACGGCGCCTCACCCTATGGCGGCGGCGCCGCCCGTGGGGGGCACCGCCCGCCCTGCGTGATTGGATGGACCGGTGACTGGTGACCTGATCCCCGGCGCCGCCGGCGCCCCTGCCGCCCCCTCGACCGTGGACGCGGATCTGGTGGTCAGCCTCGACGGGGTGGGCGTCAAGCGTTCCGGCACCGCGCTGCTGCACGACGTCGACTGGCGGGTCGAGCTGGACGAGCGCTGGGTGGTGCTCGGGCCGAACGGTGCCGGAAAGACCACCCTGCTCAACCTGGCCGCCGGCCGGCTGCACCCGACCACCGGCACCGCGCACGTGCTCGGCGAGCGGATCGGCCGCACCGACGTCAACGAGCTGCGGATGCGGATCGGCCTCTCCACCGCCGCGCTGGCCGAGCGGGTTCCCGCCGACGAGCGCGTCAGCGACGTGGTGGTCACCGCGGCCTGGTCCGTGGTCGGCCGCTGGCGGGAGAGCTACGACCGCACCGACGAGGCCCGCGCGCACGCCCTGCTCGGGCAGCTCGGCATCGGGCACCTCGCCGACCGCGGTTACGGAACGCTCTCGGAGGGCGAGCGCAAGCGGGTGCAGATCGCCCGGGCGCTGATGACCGACCCCGAGCTGCTGCTGCTCGACGAGCCGGCCGCCGGGCTCGACCTCGGCGGGCGTGAGGACCTGGTGACCCGGCTGGCCGATCTGGCGTACGACCCGGACGCGCCGGCGCTGGTCCTGGTCACCCACCACGTCGAGGAGATCCCACCCGGCTTCACCCACGCGCTGCTGCTGCGCGAGGGCGGGGTGGTGGCGCAGGGCCTGCTCGCCGACACCCTCACCGGCGACAACCTGTCGAAGACCTTCGGCCTCCCGCTGGTCGTCGAGCGTTCCGGCGACCGCTGGACCGCCCGCGCCGCCTGAGGCGGAAAGGAGCCGTCGTGCCGCAGACCCAGGTTGCCGTGGTCGGCAGCGCCAACATGGACCTGATCGGCATGGCGCCCGCCCTGCCCCGACCGGGCGAGACCGTGCTCGGCAGCGACTTCGTCATGCTCCCCGGCGGTAAGGGCGCCAACCAGGCGATCGCCGCGGCCCGCGCCGGCGCCTCCTGCGTCTTCCTCGGTGCGATCGGCTCGGACGCCTTCGGGGTGACCCTCAAGGCCCGGATCACCGCCGCCGGGGTGGACACCGGTCAGCTCCGGGTGGTCTACGGCGCCTCCGGCGTGGCCCTGGTCATGGTCAACGCCGAGGGCGAGAACGCGATCCTGGTGACCCCGGGCGCCAACGGGGCGTTCACCGCGCTGACCGAGGGCGAGCTGCAGGCCGTACGCGAGGCGGACGTGTTGGTCGCCCAGCTGGAGGTGCCGGTCGAGACGGTGACCGAGGCGGCGGTCGCCGCCCGCGCCGCCGGCACCCGGGTGGTCCTCAACGCGGCCCCGGCCCGGCAGCTGCCGGCGGACCTGCTCGCCGCCGTGGATCTGTTGGTGGTGAACGAGGGGGAGGCGCACGCGCTCACCGGCCGCGGCCGGGACGACCCTGCGGCGCTGCTCGCCCTGGTGCCCCGCGCGGTGCTGACCCTCGGCGGCGAGGGCGCCTGGTACGTCGACCGGGACGGCGCAGCCGTGCACGTGCCCGCCGTCAAGGTGGACGTGGTCGACTCCACCGCCGCGGGGGACGCGTTCACCGCCGCCCTCGCTGTGGCCTGGGGCGAGGGGCGGGATCTGCTCGACGCGGTGCACTGGGCGGCGGCAGCCGGGGCGGCGTGCGTACGGCGGCTCGGCGCCTCGGTGGCGCTGCCCCGCCGGTACGAGATCGACGAGCTGTACGCCCCACCCGCCTGACCGGCCGCTACGCCGCGCCGGTGCGGAACGCCCGCCGGTACGCCGACGGCGAGGTGCGCATGGCGCGTCCGAAGTGGTGCCGGTAGGTGACCGGGCTGTCGAAGCCCACCGCCGCGGCGATCTCCTCCACCCCGGCGTCGGTCGTCTCCAGCAGGGGCAGGCTGGCCCGGACCCGCTGGTCGATCAGCCAGCGGATCGGGCTGGTCCCGGTGGCGCGGGCGAAGTGCCGCAGGTAGCTGCGGGCCGACAGGTGCGCCTGCCGGGCCAGCGTCTCGACGGTCATCGGTTCGGCCAGGTGGGTCACCGCCCACGCCATGCTGGCGGCGATCCGGTCGTCGTCCGGGTCGACGCTCACCGGCGCCTCGATGAACTGCGCCTGCCCACCGTCGCGGTGCGGCGGGATCACCAGCCGGCGGGCGACCGCGTTCGCGATCGCCGCCCCGAAGTCGCGGCGGATCACGTGCACGCAGAGGTCGAGGCCGGCCGCGCTGCCGGCGCTGGTGAGGATGTCGCCGTCGTCGAGATAGAGCACGTCGGGGTCGACGGTCACGGCGGGGTGGCGCCGGGCCAGCAGGTCCGCGTACCGCCAGTGGGTGGTGGCCCGTCGTCCGTCGAGCAGGCCCGCGCCGGCCAGCGCGAACGCGCCGGAGCAGATCGACATCAGCCGGGCGCCCCGGCGGTGGGCCCGGCGCAGCGCGGTGACCAGCTCCGGCGACGGGTCGGCGGTCACGTCGGGCACCCCGGGCAGGATCACTGTGCCGGCCTCGGTGAGCGTGTCCAGGCCGTACGGGGTATGCAGGGCGGCGCCGCCGACGACCGGCACCGGCCCAGGGCGCTCGGCGCAGACGGTCAGCCGGTACCAGTCGACGGAGAGCTCGGGGCGGGGCAGCCCGAACACCTCGGTCACGATGCCGGTCTCGAAGACCGACATGCCCGGGAAGGCGAGGACGGCGACGGACCGATCGGCGGGGGTCATGGCGGGATGTTAGCGGAGAACGGCGTCCCCGCCACTCCTCGGCGGCCGTCCGGGACCCGAGGATCGGAGACATGACGTTCTCCGTACCGCCGGCCGACCCGGCGACCGCCGCCGCCCACTTCCTCGCCCGGCTCAGCTTCGAAACCGACGTCAGTGACGTGCACGCCGCCCTGGAGGCGAGTACGCCGGGACTGGTCGTCGTCGACTCCCGGGGAATCGCGGCGTGGCGGCAGGGTCATCTGCCCGGCGCGGTGCACCTGCCCACCGCCGAGATCGCCGCCCGCGCCCGGGGCCTGGTGCCGCCCGGTTCGGCCGTGGTGACGTACTGCTGGGGGCCGGGCTGCAACGGCGCGACCCGGGCGGCGCTGGAGTTCGCGCGGCTCGGCTACCCGGTGAAGGAGATGATCGGCGGCTTCGAGTACTGGTCCCGGGAGGGGCTGCCGGTGCTCACCCCGGACGGGATAATCCGCCGGCAGGTGGACGAGCTCACCGCGCCCCGGTCCGCCGTCGTCTGCGCCTGCTGACCGGCCGTGAGACCGTCGGCGGGGGTTCGGGTCCTCGGGCGCCCGGCGGTCAGTCGGTCGGCTCGTCGGTGAGCCGCTCGCCGCGACGACGCAGCATGCCGAGACCGGGGATGCCGGCGACCGCGAGCTTGAGGTCGCGGGTGACGTCGAGCAGGTCGTGCAGGTCCGGGCCGACCCGGTCCAGGGTGGCCAGGATCGGCAGGATGTCCGCGGTCAGGTGCTCCTTCAGCTTGGGCAGCTCGTCGACGAGCCGGATCGCCGCGGTCACCTCCTCGTGGCTGAGCTGCTCGATGAACCGGGTCGCCATCGGTGCCGCCCGCCGCAGCGCCGGCTCGTACGCGGCCAGCAGCTCGGCGGCGGTGCCGGCGGCCTTCTCCGCCGCGATGACGGTGCCGGCCGCCCGCCCGGCCACCGCGTCCGCCTCGGCGACC
>JBARAE010000409.1:0-3458 GCA_049791715.1 Micromonospora sp. | reverse complement strand
GGTTACTGCCCGGCCGGCCGGCGTCACACAGCCCGGCCGGGCCGGGCGGGCGGCCGGACTAGAGTGGCCGCCGACCGACGTCGAGCACGGGGGCAGGATGATCATGCAGGACACCGACCGGGCGCTGGTGCAGGCCGCCACGGCCGTCGCCAAGCTGCGCTGCCGCAGCGACAACCACACCGTCGCCGCCGCCGCGCGCACCCCCGACGGCCGGGTCTTCACCGGCGTGAACGTCTACCACTTCACCGGTGGGCCGTGCGCCGAGGTGGTGGCGATCGGTGCCGCCGCCACCCAGGGCGCGGGCGAGCTGGAAACCATCGTCGCGGTGGGCGACCGGGGCCGGGGCGTCCTCCCGCCCTGCGGCCGGTGCCGGCAGACGCTCTTCGACTACTTCCCCTCGATCCGGGTCATCGTCGGCCCGATGGACGCGCTGCGCGCCGTACCGGTGGCCGACCTGCTGCCCGCGACGTTCGTCTGGGCCGACCAGCAGCTCGAGGCGCCGGTGGTGCCGGGCAGCCGGGAGGCCGTCGAGGACTGACGGCGGCTGCCGTACGGCGACGGTCGATGCCTCTTGCGGGCCGTGTACAACGTTGTAATACTCGGGTCGTCCGCCGACGAGGAGGGCCCGATGAGACTCCAAGGCGTCCCGGCCACCGGGCACCCCGCCACCCCCGTCCACGACGAGACGCCCGTCGAGGCCCTCGGCGACCTCTACCGGGACGGCATCACCGCCTGCCGCCGGGCGTTTCCCGTCGACTGGGTCGAGCGGGTCGGTGAGGACGTCGACGCCGCGTTCCGCGAAGCCCGCGCGCGCCCGGACGGCGCGGTGGGACGCGGCCCGCAGCGGTGGTACGTCGAGATCCACCCGGAGCAGCTGCGGGGATTCGTCGAGCTGGTGACCCACCCCTGGGTCGTGTCGGTCTGCCGCGCGGTGCTCGGCCCGGACTACGAGATCGTCGAGCTGGGCTTCGACATCCCGTTTCCGGGCGCGGCCACGCAGCCCTGGCACCGGGACTTCCCCATGCCCGAGGAGACCCGCCTCCGGCGCCGGCTCACGTCGCTGGCGTTCAACCTGACCACGGTGGACACCGTGGAGGAGATGGGGCCGTTCGAGATCGCGCCGGGCACCCAGTGGGACGACGGCCGGGACTTCGACCATGAGATGTTCCCGCCGAAGGATCGCTACCCCCGCTACGAGGCCCGCGCGGTGCGCACATATCCGCAGCGCGGCGACATCTCGGCGCGCTCCGCCCTCACCATCCACCGCGGCACCCCGAACGTCAGCAACCTGGCCCGGCCGGTGCTGGTGCTCGGCGTCGACGCGCCGGGCGCCGGCAACGCCGCCCACCACGACATGGCCGTGACCCGGGGCTACTGGGAGCGCCTGCCCGAACTCGTCCGGGCGCACCTGTCGTGCCCCGTGGTCGACAGCCTCGTGCCGATCCGGCAGAAGCACACCATCGAAGGGCTGGTGATGGGCGCCGACTGAGCCGACCAGGGTCGGTCAGTCACCGGCGGCCGCCTCGAGCATCGAGCGGGGGACCGGCACCTCTTCGAATCGGATGTTGCCCTCCGGCACCATCCAGCTCATCACCTGCGCCACCAGCCGCCCGGCCCGGACGGCGGGGTCGTTCGCGTACAGCTCCCGCGCCATCTGCGGGTCCACGGAGAGGACGACGAAACCCCGGATCCGCTCGTCGTCGCCGCCGAGGAACGGGCCCGCCGCGAGGACGGCCCCTTGCTCCACCAGCCCGGCCTGGTGGGCCAGGTGCGCGTCCTGCAACCGGTCGAGCGCGTCCCGCGGCAGCTCCGGCGCGTCCGTGGGGCGGATCAGGAGCACGACCGTGTGCTGGTCGAATCGCATGCGGTCAGGGTATGGCGGCCGGGTGCCGGCCCGTACCGGAACGGATCGAGGAGTCCATATTAGGTTCGCCTAACCCGCTCAGTTAAGGTAAGCCAAACCTAACCTGGGGAAGCGGGGGAGTCGTGCCCACCATCGCCGCCCGGGCCGTCGAGGCCGGCGTCCCGACCCGCCGCCGTGCCGGCCGGCGGGTCACGGTCGCCGTCGCGGCGGCACTGCTGCTGGCCGTGGCGCTGCTCACCAGCCTCGCCCTCGGTAGCCGGCCGCTCGCCGTCGACCAGGTGTGGCAGGCACTCACCGCACCCGACGGCGGGGAGGCCAGCACCATCGTGCGGGAGCTACGGCTGCCCCGTACCGCCCTCGGGCTGGCCGTCGGGCTCGCGCTCGCCGTCGCCGGGGTGCTCTTCCAGGCGCTCACCCGCAACCCGCTCGCCGAGCCCCGCATCCTCGGCATCAGCGCCGGCGCATCCTTCGGGGTCGTCCTCGCCATCGCCGTCTTCGGCGTCGGCACCCTCGCCGGGTACGTCTGGTTCGGCATCGGCGGGGCGCTCCTCGCCGGCCTGCTGGTCCTCGCCGTCGCCGGACGCACCCGCGACGGCGCCGGCCCGGTCACCCTCGCGCTCGTCGGCGCGGCCCTCGACGCGAGTCTCGCCTCCCTCGTGTACGCGCTGCTCAGCATCGACGCCCGCACCTTCGAGGAGTACCGGTTCTGGGTGGTCGGCGGCCTCACCGGCCGGGACATCGGCGTCGCCGGACAGGTGGCCCCGTTCGTCCTCGCCGGGGCGGCGCTCGCCGGGCTGGTCGCCCGCGGCCTCGACGCGCTCGCCCTCGGCGACGACGTCGCCCGCGGCCTGGGCCACCGGACCGGCCTGGTACGCCTCGGCGCCGGCGTCGCGGCCGTGCTTCTCACCGGCGCCGCGGTGGCCGCCGCCGGACCGATCGCCTTCGTCGGGCTCGCCGTGCCGCACCTCGCCCGGGCCCTGGTCGGGGCCGACCACCGGTGGACCCTGCTGGTCTCCGCCCTGCTCGGACCGGCCCTGCTGCTCGGCGCCGACATCGTGGGCCGGCTGATCGCCCCGCCCGGCGAGGTGCCGGCGGGGATCGTCACCGCGCTGGTCGGCGCCCCGCTGCTGGCCGTCCTGGTCCGCCGCGCCCGGGTGGTGACGGCGTGACCGCCCCCGCCGTTCGGGGTGCCCTGCCCGGGCGGTCGCTGCTGCGGGTCGGCCCGGTCAGCGTGCAGATCCGGCGCCGCGCGGTCGCCGTCGCGGCGGTGCTGACCGTACTGCTCGCCGTCGCGGCGGTGCTCAGCCTCTCCCTCGGCACCCCGTACGTCGCCCCGGCCGACGTGCTGCGCGCCCTCTCCGGCGCCGGTACCCCGTACGACCTGGTCGTGTTCGAGCTGCGACTGCCGCGCCTCGTGCTGGCGGCGGTGGCCGGGGCGGCGTTCGGCGTCGCCGGCACGCTGATCCAGAGCGTCGCCCGCAACCCCCTCGCGAGCCCCGACGTCATCGGCATCACCCAGGGCGCCGGGCTGGCCGCGACCGTGGCACTGACCGGCGGTGCCGCCGCGGTCCTCGTCGCCCCGGCCGCGCTGGCC
>JBARAE010000408.1:0-2769 GCA_049791715.1 Micromonospora sp. | reverse complement strand
GCCCTTGGCGCACAGGTACTCGCGGGTCTGACGCGGCGCGAGCTCCGTGTTGCGGTCGGATTCGTAGCTCACCGCGCCCAGGCGGCTTCCGCGCAGCATACGCTCGCCCATGATCGACTTCCCCTCGCTCGTGGTGCTGGTCTTCTCGTGTAACGGTCCGTCTCCGCTGGGCCATTCCCGCCCACGCCGGTGGGCCGGCGTACGCGCGGATCCCTCCAAGGGTAGCCGCCCATGACAACCGCCCGGCGGGGTCGCCCCCCGGCCGGGTCGAGACGGTGGAGTGTTTTGGCTGTTACCGGGGATGTTAGCCGCCCCAGGCGGACGGGAGGTTGCGATGGCGGGTGACACGCCGGTGCAGACCCGGGCACCCTCGGAGCGGACGTTCTTCGGTCACCCGCGGGCGCTGTCGACGCTGTTCCTCACCGAGATGTGGGAGCGGTTCAGCTTCTACGGCATGCGCGCCATCCTGGTGCTCTATCTGACCGCGGCGGTCGCCGACGACGGGCTGGGCATCCGGGAGTCCACCGCCAACGCCGTGTACGGCACCTACAACGCCATGGTGTACCTGATGGCGCTGCCCGGCGGCTGGATCGCCGACCGGCTCCTCGGGGCGCGGCGAAGCGTGCTGTGGGGCGGCGTGGTGATCGCCGCCGGCCACTACGTGATGGCGGTGCCGGTGGGCTGGAGCGTGTTCGCCGGCATGACGCTGATCGTCCTCGGCACCGGCCTGCTCAAACCCAACATCTCGACCATGGTCGGGGCCCTCTACGACCGCGACTCGCCGCGCCGCGACGCCGGCTTCTCGATCTTCTACATGGGCATCAACCTGGGGGCGTTCATCGCGCCGCTGATCACCGGCTTCCTCGGCGAGAAGATCAACTGGCACCTGGGCTTCGGCGCCGCCGCGATCGGCATGACCTTCGGCGTGCTGCAGTACGTCCTCGGCCGGCGCAACCTCGGCGAGGCCGGCGCCCGCCCCGCCGACCCGCTGCTCGGGGCGGACCGCCGCCGGGCGCTGACCCGGATCGGCGTGACCGCGCTGGTGGTGCTGGTGGTGCTCGTCGTGCTCGCGCTGGCCGGGCTGTTCACGGTCAACACGGTGGTGAACCTGCTCACCATCGTCACCGTGCTGGTCACCATCGCGTACTTCGCCCGGATCCTCACCGACCGGGAGATCAGCGCGACCGAGCGCAGCCGGATGAAGGCGTACCTGTGGCTGTTCGTCTTCGCTGCCGCGTTCTGGCTGATCTACGACCAGGCCGGCTCGGTGCTGAACATCTTCGCCGCCGACCGGACCGACCGCGACGTCCTCGGGTTCACCTTCCCGGCGTCCTGGCTGCAGTCGGTCAACCCCATCCTGATCATCATCGGCGCGCCGCTGGCCGCCTTGCTGTGGCTGCGGCTGGGACACCGGGTCTCCACGCCGGTGAAGTTCGCCGTCGGTCTGGTTCTCAACGGCCTGTCGTTCGTGCTGATGGCCGCCGCGGCCCGGGCCGCCGTCGGCGGCGACCTGGTCTCCCCGTGGTGGCTGGTGGCCGTGTACGCGATCCAGGTTGCCGGTGAGCTGGCGCTGAGCCCGGTCGGGCTGTCGGCCACCACCAAGCTCGCCCCGGTCAAGTACGCCAGCCAGATGATGGGCCTGTGGTTCCTCGCCACCGCCGTCGGTGACGCGATCGGTGGCCAGGTGGCCCGGCTCGCCGAGACGTGGCCGGAACCGACGTACTTCCTCACCTTCGGGGTGGCGTCGGTGGTGCTGGGGCTGGGCGCGGTGATGTTCGCCCGGCACATCCGCCAGCTCATGGCCGGAATCCACTGACCGCCTGCCGCCCCCGGATCAGGGCGTCGGCGGCAGGGGCAGCGGCAGGCCGGGCAGCCCGTCGATGCTGGTCGCCACGTGCTGCTTGCCCGCGAAGTAGGCGCTCAGCGACGCGTCGTCCTCCCGGGCGAAGCGGCGGCCGTGCAGGTCCCGGTCACCGTCGTAGGTCATCAGGGGCACGGCGTAGCCGCAGGTGTCGCGGATCAACTCGGCGCGGACCAGGATGATCGCCCGCAGCCCGTGCACCCCGGGGTCGATGTCGGGGAAGTGGCGGATCAGCTCCGACCAGCGAGGGTCGTCGCGGAACACCGGCTCGCCCCGGCCGTGCACCCGCACGATGGTCGGCGGCCCCGAGAACGCGCACCACATGAGCGTGATCCGGCCGTTCTCCCGCAGGTGGGCGATGGTCTCCGCGTTGCTGCCGGCGAAGTCCAGGTAGGCGACGGTGTGTTCGTCGAGGACGGCGAAGGAGCCGCGCAGCCCCTTGGGGGAGAGGTTGACCGTACCGTCGCCGGACAGCGGGGCCGTGGCGGTGAAGAACATCGGCTGCGCCTCGATGAAGGTGCGCAGCCGGCCGTCGATGCGTTCGTACGTCTTACCCACGTGGGCATCATCGCCGCCGATGGCCGGTGGCGGCTGTCCCGTCCCGCCTCGTGGCCACGTGCGGTGGGTCACGTCGCTCCCGCAGCCACTCGGACCGGGGGCGCCACCGCCGTCAATCATCTGGCGGATGGTCAGGCGGTGGCGGCGTCGGGCTGGGCGGAACCCAGCCGGGCCAGCGCGCTGGCGAGGTCGCTGACCTGGTCGGCGAGCTGCGCGGCCCGTCGCTGGGCCAGGTCCCGGTCGGCCTCGGCCGATCCCAGTCGTACCGTCAGCTCCGCCAGCCGGGCCTCGGCGGACGCGGCGGCGTCGCGCGCGGCGGCCAGGTCGGCGGTCAGGCCGCCCTGCTCGGC
>JBARAE010000407.1:0-2486 GCA_049791715.1 Micromonospora sp. | reverse complement strand
GCCGGCAGGCGGCCGGCACGAACCGCCGGCGGAGCACCGTCGGCGGGGACGGCGGTGGCGAGCGCCGGCTGCGCGGCTACTCGGGGCCGGGGCCGGATCCGCGCGATCCGCAGCCGCTCGGCGCGGTGCTGGACCGGCTGGTCAAGGCGCGCGGCTGGCAGCAGCCGGCCGCCGAGGCGACCGTCTTCGGCGCCTGGGAGCGGGTCGTCGGCGCGGAGGTGGCGCAGAACAGCCGCCCGGTGAAGCTGGAGAACGGCGAGCTGACCGTGGAGGCCCGCTCGACCGCCTGGGCCACCCAGCTGCGGCTGCTCGCCGGCTCGCTGCTGAAGCAGATCGCCCAGGAGGTGGGCCACAACGTGGTGCGCAAGCTGCACATTCATGGGCCCGCCGCACCGTCCTGGTCGCGCGGCCCGCGCCGGGTCCGTGGCCGGGGGCCGCGCGACACGTACGGCTGACGCGGCGGCGCTGGACTCAGGCCCGGTCGTCCGGTCGGCGGCGCAAGCTCCCCGCGTGGCGGGTTCCGCAACGACGCCGACCTGGTGTCGATCAAGGCCGGCGGCGAGGCGGGGCGGGTCAGGCGTCGGCGTAGATCGCGAAGCCGCGGTCGGCGCAGCGGCGGTAGAAGGCGGCGAGCACGCTCAGTTCGGCGCAGGTGAAGTTCCACTGCGGCGGGTCGCCGTTCTCGTCGCGCAGGCCGTCGAGCCGGCTGTCCAGCCAGCGGAGCTGCTGCTCGGCGAGGCGCCCGTCGGCGAGCAGCGACCGGAGCACCTCGCTGACCGACTCGAACGTCACCGCCTCCCCGAAGGGCCGGTGCTGGGCGACGAACTTCTCCACCCCGCCGGCGATCCAGGCGCAGCCGTCGGGGTCGATCACCGGGTCCTCGTCCTCGGCGGCGTTCTCAGTGGCGTAGAGCACATTCTCCAAGCCGAGGATGAGGTCGACCAGCTCGGTGTAGGCGGTCGCGCGGACCGTACCGGTCTTGGCGATCAGCTCGGCGAGGGCCGCGGTGGGGGCGGAGATCCGTGGCATGTCGACGATCTCGCCGAAGTCGACGAACTCGGCCGGCGCGACCGGGTCGTAGAAGCGGCCGGTCCGCGGCCAGTGCACCGCGACGTTGTCCAGCCCCATCTGGCGTCACCTCTTACAAGCGGGTTGTCGGACCGATCGGGTCGATCGTCCCGGTTGGGTGCGGGAAAGATCAAGACCACGCCGGTGGGCGCCGCAAAGGTACGGCACGTCCGGTCCCACCGCGACCCCTGGGCGGTTACGCGCCGGTACCGATCCGTTGGCCGAGCGCGCCCCCTGACAGGGGATGGCGTGTAGGGGGAGTCGCGGACAGCGGCATTCGGCCCGCTACGGCATTCTCAGACGGCCCGGAGGGGTGCCGAGTGGCGGTTTGGTCGTGCGCGCAGAGTAAGATTGGCGGCGAGACGAAGACCCGACATGGAGCGACGGACATGGGCCCGCAGGGCCCTTGATCATTGTCCCATGTCGGGTCGAGCCGATCGCGATCCGCGGGCAACCGCGGCGACCGGCGCACGCGATCCGCGACCTGGATGTCCGGGGATCGGTCCGCGCGCGCCGACGTCGCGTCCTGTCCGCCGAACCCGCGCCCCGCGCCCTGGCGCGGCGGGTGCGAGAAAGTGGCCGAGGGGTGGCAGCGGAGGACAAGCAGGAGTACGGCGCCGAGTCGATCACCGTTCTCGAGGGGTTGGAGGCGGTCCGGAAGCGGCCCGGTATGTACATCGGGTCCACCGGTGAACGTGGTCTGCACCACCTCGTGTGGGAGGTCGTCGACAACGCCGTGGACGAGGCGATGGCCGGGTACTGCGACACCATCGACGTGGTGGTGCGCGCCGACGGTGGCGTGCAGGTCACCGACAACGGTCGCGGCTTCCCCGTCGACCTCCACCCGAAGCTGAAGAAGCCGGGTGTCGAGGTCGCGCTGACCGTGCTGCACGCGGGCGGCAAGTTCGACGGCAAGGCGTACGCGGTCTCCGGCGGTCTGCACGGCGTCGGCGTCTCGGTGGTGAACGCCCTCTCCACGCGGATGGCGGTGGAGATCCACAAGTCGGGCTTCGTCTGGCGGCAGCAGTACCACCAGTCCAAGCCGACCCCGCTGGAGAAGGGCGAGCCGACCGACCGGACCGGCTCCGCGGTCTCCTTCTGGCCGGACCCGGACGTCTTCGAGACCGTCGACTTCGACTTCCAGACCATCTACCGCCGGCTGCAGGAGATGGCCTTCCTGACCCGCGGTCTCACCATCCACCTGCTGGACGAGCGCGTCCCGGAGGGTGAAGAGGTCAAGCTCCGCGAGGTGACCTTCCACTACGAGGGCGGCATCGCCGACTTCGTCCGCCACCTCAACGCCTCGAAGAACCCGATCCACAAGACGGTGGTCGAGTTCGGCGCCGAGGAGGAGGGCATGTCGGTCGAGATCGCCATGCAGTGGAACGAGTCGTACGGCGAGTCGGTCTACACCTTCG
>JBARAE010000406.1:0-7960 GCA_049791715.1 Micromonospora sp. | reverse complement strand
CCCCACCCCCTGAGGCGGAGGCGGCGGGCGCTCACGGCCCGGTCAGGGCTCGGCGTCGATGACCTTGTGCGGCCGTTCCTCGGCCGGAAGGCTCATCGGCGGGGTCTCGTCCCGGTGCCTCGACTGGAACTTGCCGGCCAGCCGGTGCTGCTCCTTCGGCGGACGGTCGTTGGCCAGCAGCACCGCCAGCCACGGGATGAGCACCATCCCGAGGCCGCACAGCGGCAACCAGAGCCAGAGCAGGGGGGCATTGACGCCGACCAGGACCGCCCCGACGACCAGGCACGCCACTCGGACGCCCATCATCAGCACGTAGCGCTTCTGCCGACTGGTGAGCTGATCGTCCTGGCTGCGCGAGGCGTCGGTGATCAGGATCGGCTGGTACGCCTGACGCTTCACCACGGACCTCCTCGAGGGGATTACGCCTCATCCTGTCACCCGCCACCGATGATCGGCGAAAATCGACTCATCACGGGCGCGTGTTACGTACGTGGTACGCTCCGGTCGTGGGCAGCCGGTTCAGCTTCACCGACGAGGCGTTGGCCAACCTGCGGGTCTACGACGTCACGCCCGGGGAAGTCTGGGAGGCCCTGCACAGCACACGACGGGTCATCCGGCACCTCGGTGACGACGTGATGGTCGTCTACGCGACCAGCCACCGGGGACGGCGACTGGCCGTGCTGCTGGCCGAGGCCGACGGCACCGACAACGACTGGGACATCCTCTCCGCGCGCGAGCTGAGCGACGTCGAGGCCAAGCGCTACGACGAGGCCGTGCGGAGATCGCGCCGATGAGGAGGCGGTCACGATGAACCGTAACGAGGCGACCAAGCAGTTCCACGGCGGCGACGACGCGCTCGCCGAGCTGATCGACGAGAGCCAGCCGGTGGAGCTGCCCACCCCCGACACCGACGTGCCGATGGTCAGCCGCTCGGTACGCCTGCCGTTGGAGACGTACGAGCGGGTCCGGGCGGCCGCCGACGCGCGTGGCATCGGCGTGACCACGCTGATGCGGCAGTGGATCGAGGCGGGCCTGGCCGAGCTGGACGACTCGGCGACCGTCTCCCTCGCCGACGTGCGCCGCGCACTGGCCGCGCTCTCCCGCCCCACCGCCGCCTGACCGGTCCCCCCGCCCAGCGGCGGCCAGGCTCAACCCGTGGTGCGGCGCCCCTTGCCGTCCTGTGCGCCGCCACCGATCGGTGAGGCGGGCCCCTCGGGCGGTCGACCGCGGCCGCGCAGCGCGTCGAGCACCGCCACCGCGGCCAGCACCACCGCGACCAGCGTGAGCCCCAACATCGGCGGCCTCGGGACGAGGAACGGGATGAGCAGGAGCAGGGCGACGGCACCGGCCACCCGGGACACCGAGATCCGGCCGAAGATCTCGTACTCGAAGCGGGCCCTGGCGACCAGGAACAGCACGGGACCGCCGACCACGAAGATCAACCAGCTCGGCTTGGCGGGGCCGTACGGGTGGGCGATCACCAGTTCGTAGCCGACCGCGGCGGCGAGCACCGCGAGCACGATGAACAGGTGGGTCAGCGCCGCTGTCGCGCCGAGCAGACCGGGTGAGCGGGCCACGCGGAACGCCTCGGCCAGCAGGCGGCCCGCCCGGTGGAAGTAGATCCGCCAGAGCAGCGCCGTGACGACGAACGCCACGACGAAGGCAGCGGCCCCTTCCCCGGAGAACTCCTCCCCGCTGTACGTGAGCCCGATGACCAGGATCGACTCACCGAGCGAGATCAGGAAGATCTGCTGGTACCGCTCGGCCAGGTGCTCCCCCGCGATCCGCCAGCCGCGGGCGGGCGCCGGCCCGAGCCGGGGCAGCGGCCATCCCGCCACCAGGCCCACGTAGTCCATGATCAACGCGAGCACCCAGAGCAACAGCTGGAGATGGTCCGGTCCGAGCGCGCCGGCCAGCCACGGCACCGCGCTCGCCGCCGACCAGGCGAGCAGCCGCAGCGGGACCAGCCGGCGGGGGTGGCCGTGCAGCGCGATCGCGACGAACAGCGGTCGGCCGATCATCACTGCCACGTAGGCGGCGGCGAACGGCAGCGCCCGCTCCTCGAACGCCCGGGGCAGCGCCACGGCCATCAGCAGGACGCCGAACGTGGAGCCCACCACGACGAACTGGATCGCGCCGCGCTCCGGCTCGTATCGGCTGGTGACCCAGGTGGTGATCGACCAGATCAGCCAGAGCGCCAGGAAGAGCAGCAACGTGCGTCCGATGTCGACAGCGAGCGTCCAGCCGGTCGCCGGCAGGTGGTCGATCAACCGCTGGGAGACCCGGGTCAGCGCGAAGACGAACGCCAGGTCGAAGAAGAGTTCCAGGAAGGTGGCGCGCGGCGAGCTGATCTCCGGCCGCAGCAGCGCCGCACCCCGTTCCTCCATCATCCGCCCTCCTGTCGCCGTTTCCCAGTCCACACCGGCCCGAGCCACGCGCAGCACGTCACATCGGAGAGGCGGGGCGCTCCGGCGGGCGGCCCCGCGCCCGCAGTGCGTCGACCGCGGCCATCCCGGTGAGGACGGCGGTGGCGCTGACCGCGATGCCGAGCAGCGGCAGCCGGACCAGCAGCGGCAGCGCCAGCACCAGGACCAGCAGGCCGACCGGCCGGGACCAGGACACGCGACCGAAGACCTCGTACCCGAATCGGGCCCGGCCGACCACGAAGAGCGCCGGACCGCCGAAGATCGCCGCGAAGCGGACCGGGTCGATGTGTCCGGTCGGTTCGGCGATCACCAGCTCGTAGGCGACGGCCGTGGTCACGATTCCGGCGATCATGGTCAGGTGGGTGTAGGTGGCCGACTTGCCCAGCCGGGCCGGCTCCGCCGCCTCCGCCACCGCCTCGGCCAGCACCGAGCCGGCGCGGTAGAAGTAGATCCGCCAGAGCAGCACGGTGGTGGCGAAGGCGTCCGCGAAGGCAAGCCAGCGCAGGAGGCTGAACTCGCTCCCGCTGAAGCCCACACCGCTGATGAAGATCATCTCACCGAGCGCGATGATGATGAACTGCTGGTACCGCTCGGCCAGGTGCTCCCCGGTCACCCGCCACGCCGAGGCGGTCGCCCGTCCCAGGCTCGGCACCGGCCACCCGGCCCCGGCGCCCAGGTAGTCGATCGCCAGGGCGACCGCCCAGAGCAGCAGCCGCAGGTCGCCCTGGACCAGGCCGCCGACGACCCAGGGCACCGCCGAGACCAGCGACCAGACCAGGATCCGGTCGGAGAGGTGCCGCTCCGCGTGCCGGCGCAGGGCGACGCTGAGATAGACCGAGCGCCCCACCTGGATGGCGACGTACCCGGCGGCGAACGAGATGCCGTGCCCGGCGAACGCCTCGGGGACCGACACCGCCATCACCAGGCTGCCGAACATCGACCACACCATCACGGCCTGGATCCGCGGCTGCGCCGGGTCGTAGTGGCTGGTCGCCCACGCGGTCAGCGACCACACCATCCAGAGCGCCAGCAGCAGGAGCAGCGTCTGCGCCAGCTCGACCGGCAGCCGCTGCCCACCGGCGGTGATGTCCTGGATCAGGCGCTGCGAGACCCGGGTGAAGGCGAAGACGAAGACGACGTCGAGGAAGAGCTCCAGGAAGGTCGCGCGGCGGGTCCCCCCACCGCGGCGCAGAAGTTCCGCCCCCCGCTCGTCCGTCATCACCAGCCCGTCGTCGACACCCGTGCGAGATCTCGACGACGCCGGCGCCGGCCGGTAGCGTCAGACCTTCGCGGCCTTGGCCGCCGCCTTCATCTGCTGTTTGTACTCCCGCACCCGCCGCAGTGACTCCGAATCGGTCACATCGGCCACCGAGCGGTACGCGTCCGGGTCGCCGTACCCGCCGGCGGCCTCCCGCCAGCCCTCCGGGCACACCCCGTACCGCTTGCCGAGCAGGGCCACGAAGATCTGCGCCTTCTGCTTCCCGAAGCCGGGCAACTCGCCGACCCGGCGCAGCAGCTCCCGGCCGTCGGTCACGTCGGCCCAGAGCCGGGCCGGGTCGCCGTCGTACCGGTCCACGAGAACCTGGCACACCTCCTGCACCCGGGCCGCCATCGCCTTCGGGAACCGGTGCAGGGCGGGCGGCTGGGCGAAGAGGGCGACCAGACCCTCCGGCGAATAGCCGGCCAGCTCGCGGGCGTCCGGCTCGTGGCCGAGCCGCTGCGTCAGCACGTACGGCGAGGAGAACGCCTTCTCCATGGGCACCTGCTGGTCGAGGACCATGCCGAGGAGCAGCGCCAACGGGCTGCGCTCCAGCAGCCGGCCGGCCTCCGGGTCGATGGGCAGCGAGAGCGTCATGCCCCCATCCTGCCCGTCGCCGACCGTTGACGGTGGCATCCGGGGGGTGAAATGCCGGGCGGTGGCCGCGGCGGAATCGCGGCGGGGCAGGATGGCTATGTGGACGAACACGACATGCTGCTCTCCCCCGCCGGCGTCGAGGCGCTGCGGACCGCGCTGACCCGGGCGAGCTTCACCTCGAACGGCATCGCCGGCCGGCTCGGCTCCCAGGCCACCAGTGGGGTGGCCCGCAACGACTTCCGGGCCGCGCTGCGCGCCACCGAGGACGGCGACCCGCTCGCCACGCTTATCCGGGTGTTCATCTGCGACCAGACCGAGCCGGAATCGGCGGTCGCCGCCGCCCTCGCGCCGCTGAGCGTCGAGGAGGCCGTCGCCGGCGGCATCGTCGAGCGGTACGGCGACGGCCTGCGCGCCGGCGTCGACCTGGAGCCGTACGGCGACGAGTGGTGGGTGCTCGCGGACGTGCCCGCCAGTGCCCGGCCGGGACGCCCGCTGCACGCCGAGCACGTCCTCGGCATCGGCGGGGCCACCCAGACGCTGATCGGCGCGACCATTCGCCGGCCGGTGGAGACCGCGCTGGACCTGGGCACCGGCTCCGGTGTCCAGGCCCTCCACCTGTCCACGCACGCCCGAAAGGTGACCGCCACCGACGTCTCCGAGCGGGCGCTGCGCTTCGCCGCCACCACCGCCGCCCTCAACGGCCAGGACTGGGAGCTGCTCCGCGGCGACATGGTCGCCCCGGTCGCCGGGCGCCGCTTCGACCTGGTGGTGAGCAACCCGCCGTTCGTGGTCGGGCCCGGCACCACCACGCACGTCTACCGGGACTCCGGCCGGGTCGGCGACGCGATCGGCGCCGAGCTGGCCGCCGCCGCGCCGGCCCTGCTCACCGAGGGCGGCACCATGCAGTACCTGGCCAACTGGGTGCACGTCACCGGCGAGGAGTGGGCCGAGCGGGTGGCCGGCTGGTTCGCCGGCACCGGGCTGGACGCCTGGGTGATCCAGCGCGAGGTGGCGGACCCGATGGCGTACGTCAACCTGTGGCTGACCGACGTGGGCGAGGCGGCGGACCCGCAGCGGATGGCCGCCTGGCTGGACTGGTTCGACGCGCACAAGGTGGAGGCGATCGGCTTCGGCATCGTCTCGCTGCGCCGCTCCGGCCACGACGAGCCGGTCGTCCGGGTGGAGGACCTGCGCCAGCGGGTGGAGCCGCCGATGGGCGACCAAATCGCCGCCTGGTTCGACCGTCAGGACTGGCTCCGGGTACGCGACACCGACGCTCTGCTCGCGGAGCGCTACCGGGCCGCCGACGGTCTCCAGCTGCGGCAGGAGGCCACCATGGGTGACGAGGGCTGGGCGGTGGACCGGCAGGTCCTCGCCATGCCGCACGGGCTGCGCTGGACGGAGGAGATCGATCCGCTGGTGCTGGCCCTGGTCGGCGGCGCGGACGGCCGGCTGCCGTTGCGGGACCAGCTCGCCCTGCTGGCCGCCGCGCACGACGTCGCCCCGGAGGAGCTGGCCGAGGCGGCCGGCCCGATCGTGGCGCACCTGGTCGAGCGCGGCATCATCGAGCCGGTGCAGAGCTGATGCGGGCGGTGGTGCAGACCGTGGGGCGGGCCAGCGTCACGGTGGACGGTGCGGTGGTGGGCGCGATCGAGGATGGCCTGCTCGTGCTGCTCGGGGTGACCCACACGGACACGCCGCAGGTGGCGGCGACGATGGCCCGCAAGATCCACGAGCTGCGCATCCTCGACGACGAGCGCAGCGCGGCCGACGCCGGCGCCGCGATCCTGGTGGTCAGCCAGTTCACCCTCTACGGCGACGCCCGCAAGGGCCGCCGTCCGAGCTGGACCGCAGCCGCCCCCGCCGAGGTCGCGGAACCCCTGGTGACCGCGGTCGTGGAGGAACTGCGGTCCCGCGGCGCGAAGGTCGAGACCGGCCGGTTCCGCGCCCACATGCTGGTCGAGAGCGTCAACGTCGGCCCCCGCACCCTCCTCCTGGACCTCTGACCCGACCCACCCCAACCTCGGCGCCGTCGATCATGGAGTTGGCGGCACCTGGCGAGATCGACACCGCCGCCAACTCCATGATCAACCAAAGCTCGGGTTAGAAGAAGAGGCCGCGGCGTTGGATGGACTGGCGGAGCCAGGCGTCCAACTGGGCGGCCCAGTCCGTGTTGTTCGCCGTGGCGTGGTCGACGGTGAAGCGGCCGAAGGCGTCCCGGCCCTCGGTGAACACGCCACCCCGCTTGTCGATCTCCAGTACCACCTGCACCTGGTGCGGGTCGGTGACGAAGGTGACCTCCAGCTGGTTGATCGCCCGGGCGTACTGCGGGGCCGGGTGGAACTCGATCTCCTGGTAGAACGGCAGGCTCTGCCGTACCCCGTAGATGTGCCCGCGCTCCACGTCGGCGCGGGCGAACCGGAAGCCCAGCCGCAGCAGCGCCTCCAGCAGCCGCTCCTGGGCGGGCAGCGGATGTACGGCCACCGGGTCCAGGTCACCCTTGTCCACCGCCCGGGCCACCTCCAGCTCCGTCCGCAGGCCCATCGTCATCCCCTGCAGATGCCGGCCGTACAGGTCGGTCAGCGGCGTCTCCCACGGCACGTCGAAACGGAACGGGACCTCGTACCGCTGCCCCGGCTCCAGCCGGAACGCGCCGGTCACCTGCCGGCGGCCGAACTCCTGCATGGTGTCGTACTCGGAATCGCCGCTCTCCACCTCGACCCGGGTCACCAGGCCGAGCGCCACGTAGGAGACGTCCACCGGGTGATCCCCGCCGGCCACCTGGACACGGCCCTCCAGCTGGCCGCCCGGGCGGCAGTTCGGGTTGACCAGCACCGTCTCCAGCGACGGACCGCCCACACCCATCGCCTGCATGAGCCGCTTGAAGACCACCACGTCCTCCGATCGCCTGTCCCGCCGGGCCCCGGTGGCCGGCCGCTGGCGGCACGGTAACCGGGACGGGCGACCCCGACCGGACGTTCCGCCGGTATTGCTGTCGGTTCCCCGATCGCCTCACCCCCGTTTCACGCCCCGACCGCCAAGCTGTTTCTCACCGGCACCACCGCGTCGGATTGCGGCACGGGACCCGCCGGCTTGGACACGGGGAGAGACAGAGATGGCCCTGCAGATGATCGAGCACCAGACCCGCCCAGCTGCCAGCATCGACGCCGAGCTCGGCACCCCGGCGGACGTCGACGCCACGCTGACCGACCTGGACGCCACCGACGAGCGCGGCGTCTCCACGGACCTGGTCCGGGCGTACCTGAACGGCATCGGCCGCACCAAGCTGCTCACCGCCGCGCAGGAGGTGGAGCTGAGCAAGCGGATCGAGGCGGGGCTCTTCGCGGAGGAGAAGCTCTCCACCTGCACCCCGGTCTCCGCGGAACTGCGGGCCGACCTGGAGCTGATCGTGGCCGAGGGGCGCGTCGCGAAGGACCACCTGCTGGAGGCGAACCTGCGGCTGGTGGTGAGCATCGCCAAGCGGTACACCGGTCGGGGCATGGCCTTCCTCGACCTGATCCAGGAGGGCAACCTCGGCCTCATCCGCGCCGTGGAGAAGTTCGACTACACCAAGGGCTACAAGTTCTCCACGTACGCCACCTGGTGGATCCGCCAGGCCATCACCCGCGCCATGGCCGACCAGGCCCGCACCATCCGCATCCCGGTGCACATGGTCGAG
>JBARAE010000405.1:0-9405 GCA_049791715.1 Micromonospora sp. | reverse complement strand
GCACCACGGCGTAGCCGGCGCCGCCGCGGCGCAGGGTCGGGTCGGCGGGCTCCGGCCAGACCACGGCGGCCAGCTCGGGCAGGTACGCGGCGCGCGCGTCAGCGACGCGAGGGGGTGCGGTCATCAGCGGTTCCGTTCCGGTCCGTCGGTCGCCGCGTCCGACGCCGCAGCGACCAGCGCGTCCCGCCGCAGCGCCCGGAGGTGACGGTCGTTGCGGGCGAGCACGGCGACACTGATCAGGCCGTACGCCAGGGTGGTGTTGAGCGCGCCGTAGAGGAACTGGAAGAACAGCATCAGGATCAGCACCACGCTACCCGCGATGCCGACGACCGAATGGTCGTGCCGGAAGCGCCACAGGCAGCAGAGGAAGAAGGCGCTGTAGCAGAAGGCGCCGATCCAACCCTGCCCCACCAGCAGATTCCACACCTGCCCGTTGCTGCCCAGCTCGCGGTTACCGCACTGCTTGCAGTCGGCGGACTTGCCGATGGCGATCGACCGGTTGCTGCCGATGAGTGCACGGTTGGCGCCGTAGCCGAGCACGGGCGAGTGCCGGGCCGCCTCGACCGCCCCGCTGGACAGCGTGGCCCGGATCTCGTCGCTGTGTCCGTTCTGCAGCCGCTCGTTGAGCAGCCCGCCGAGCGGCGACGCGAGCACCAGGACGCCGGCCAGAGCGGCCGCCAGGGCCATCCCGGCGAGCACGGCCATCCGGCCGCGCAGCGCCAGCCGTACCGCGACGTAGACGGCGGCGATCACCAGCCCGATCCAGAGCCCCCGGTTGAGCGAGAAGACGATCGGGAAGATCGCAGCAGCCACCAGCAGGTAACCGCCGAGTCGGCGCAGTCCCCGCCCGTAGACCACCCAGCCGACGATGAACCAGACCAGCAGGATGCCCATGTTCTCGCCCCAGGTGTTCGTGTACTCGAACGGGGCGGCGGGACGCGGCGAGCTGGCCTCGCCCTGGAGCACCTCCTGCACCTGGGCGACCTCGACGTGCATCAGCCGGCTGACGAACGGTTCCTTGGCGATGACGTCGGGCAGGATGTAGTTGAGTGGCGCGGTGAACCTCAGCTCCGGCATCAGCGCACCGACGTACCCGCCGATCACGGTGATGACGGCCAGGAACGCGAAGAGCCGGATCATGCGGAGCCGGGGCAGCTCCTTCTCGCTCAGGTTGAGCACGTAGAGCATCGCCACGGTCAGGGCGGTGTAGTTCATCACCCGGATGCCCCAGCCGACGTACCGGCCGAAGCCCGCCGGCGCCAGCGTGTTCGGCGCGGTGATGTCCAGCATCAGCCCGGAGAGCACCACCCAGGCGAGCAGGATCAGCCAGAACCCGAAGCCGGGCGGCACCCGGATGGTGTCCCGCTTGTGCAGTTGGAACGCCATCGGCACGGCGAGGATGGCGAAGATGAACGAGGGCAGGCCGAGCGCCCACCACAACGGGTAGAGCACGAAGAGCGCGGTCAGCGGCCACGCGACGGGAAGCCACCGGCGCCGGGCGGCCCGTGCGCCGGCGAACGTGCCCACCGGGGGCTGATCCGTCGGCACCGGCTCCGGTCGAGGGGTGGACCGGAGCGGGGCGAGCGTCTTCATGTCACCGCAACCCGAGCCGTCGTCGGGGCGTAGATCACCCATGCGGTGCCCGGCTGGGGTCGGATCTGGTACCCGGCCGAGTCGGTCACGTTGCAGACGAGCTTCTGCCCGGGCTTGCTCCACGCCGCCCTGACGCTGGACGGACCGGAGACCGCGACGGCCTTCCCCTTGCCGTAGACCATGGGGCTGGGCAGCGACCGGGGGCTCGGCTTGCGTACGGTCAGCGTCCGGTACTCCATGGTGAGCACGATGACCGACGCGGCCTTCACCTTGGCCTTGCCGACCTGCCCCACCCACTGGCCGCTCGCCGCGTCGTAGCTCCACGTCTGGGTGGCGTGGCCGCGAGCGCTGATGGTCAGCTTGCGGGCCGGCGTGACGCCCTCGGTGGCGAGCGCGGTGCCCGGGGTCGCGTAGTCGAACAGCGGCGCCGGGGCCGTGCCGCCCTTCGGTGCGGTCGCGCGCAGGGCGGTGGTGGAGGTGTAGCCGTCCGGGAACGCCGAGCTGCGCTTTGCCGGGGTTACACCGGTCAGGTTGGCGGCGGAGAGTTGGCTGATGAAACCGGTGGGGCCGCCCGCGTAGCCGAGCCACGGATGGAGCACCCCGACGCTGCGGATGTCGCCCGGGCGGACCTCCGTGACCGGGCCGATCTTCGCCGCGTCCCGAGACTGGTAGACGGCGCTGAGGTGCAGGCTGCCCGACTCGGCGAACTCCTGATAGACCAGGTCCGCCGCGTCGAGCCCGGCCGGAGTGCCGGTCGCGGTCGCCCGGATCGGTACGGCGATCGCCTGGCGTCCGGCCACGGCCGGCTGCGTGAGCGGCTGTCCGGACAGCGGACCAGTTGGCAGGCTGGGTGTCGGGGTGGGCTTCGGGGCCGGCGTACCCGGGTCGACCAGGTTGGTCGGGCCCGCGGGTGGCGGCTCGGAGCACGCGGCGCCCAGTGCGGCGACGAGCACCGCGGTGGCCGACGCCACGACGGCCCTACGCAGCCTCACTCCTGGTCCTCGACGCGCTCGAAGGCCATCGAGAACCGGTTCCCGCCGTCGGCGCCGTCGGAGTCCCGGCTGGACCGGTAGACGGTGGACTGCCGGGTCGATCCGGTGGCCTTGGCGGGCGCGGACTGGACCGGCTTCCCTCCCGGGACGGCCGGCGGCGGTGTGGCCGGGGACGGCGTACCTGTCTGCCCGCTGACCGGCCGGGGCAGGATCATCGTGCTGTCGCTGGACTCCGTGGCTGCCGGGAAGACCGGCTCCGGGCGCGGCCGGGGTGACGGCGACGGCGTACCTCGCTTGCCGCCCTTGCCGCCCTTGCCGCCCGCCGTGGCGGCTGCGGGCAGCTCGGGCAGCCGCGGTGCCAGCACACTGCCGAGCACGAGCGCGTCCACCTGCTCGAACTGGTGCAGCGCGGCGGTGATTTCGCTGCTGCGAGAGCGCCCGCTCTCCACCACCAGGATCACACCGTCGACGTGCCGGGCCAGCGCCTGCGCCTCGACGGCCTGGGTCGGCCGGGCGGTCTCGATCAGCACGTGGTCGAAGCGGGCGGCGAGCTCCTTGAGGATCTCCAGCATGCCCGCGACCGGCAGCTCCAGGTCCGTGTCCAGGTTGCCGGGGAAGAGGACGCGCAGTGTGTTGAGGCCCGGTGCCGGCGTGAGCGCGGCCAGCGCGCCGACATCGTGCCGCAGCACGTCGGCGAGGGTGTGCCGCGGCTTCGCGCCGGCGAACATGGTGGCCAGGGGAGAGTCCGCCCTGGTGGTGACGACCGCGACCTGGGCGCCGGTGCGAGCGTAGGCCGCGGCGAGGTTGCCGGCGACGAAGCCCGCCGCCGGGCCGGGTGACGTGTCCGTGAGCAGGAGCTGTCGGCCGCGGCCGCGCTCGGGCTCCGGCATGATCGAGAGCAGCACGTTGCGCAGGCGGCCGAGTTCGCGGGAGACCCGGTGGGTGGCCGGCAGGACGGTCAGCGACGGTACGCGGAGCGGCAGCTCCAGCAGCGTCGGCAGGCCGGTACGTGCGGTCACGTCGCGGCCCCGGCGGACGCGGGTGTCGAGCCGGTCCAGCGCCAGGGCGAGCACGATGCCGAAGAGCAGCCCGGCGCCCATCCCGCTGGCCAGGTTCAGGGTGCGGTTCGGTGAGCTGGGCTTCCGGGGCAGGGCCGCGTCGGAGATGATCTGGCCCGGGTCGGGTGTGGTGCCCTGCAGCGGGCTGAGCCGCTCGTTGAGCCTCGTGAGCTGGCTGGTGAGGACGTCCTGGTCGGCCTGGGCCTGCGCGCGGGCGGCCGAGTTCGGCGCCGCTGCGGCGATCTTGCCCGCCGTCGCCGCGAGCTGCTTCTTGACCTCGGTGATCTGCTGGTTGATCGACGTCGTCTCGTTCTCCACCGCCTTGTTCGCGGTGGCGAGTCGCAGGTCGAGGTACGCCTGCGCGAAGGAGTGCGACGCGTTCTGCGCGGCCTCCGGGGTGGTGCTCTCGTACGCGATCTGGAGCACCTGGCTGTTCGGCGGGACGGTGACCGCCAACGACCGGACCAGGTCCTCGCCGGAGGTGCCGGTCTTCAGGAGGTTGCGGGCCCGTTCGGCCACCACCAGGGAGCGGACCACCTGCGCCTCGGTGTCGAGGTTGACCTTGCTGCCGGCCTGCGCGTCCGGGCCCACCTGGCGCACCAGCACCGACGTCGTGGAGGTGTAGGTGGGCGTCTGCAACTGGGTGACCAGCAGGCCGGACCCGATGCCGAGGAGGGCCGCGAGCACGAGAAGCCACCACCGGCGGCGAAGCCACTCGAGGTAGGACATCAGCGTGGGTCCGTCTGCATCGTGCTGCAGATCGGGATGGCGAGACGAGGGCATCGAAGTGTGTCGCTCCCTTTCGACCGGACCGGCCAGTCAGCCGTGGGACGTTCGCACCACGGGAACCCTGAGTGTCCCTGATCAGAGCGGAGAGTGGAAGTCGCCGAAGGGTTGGCGCTTCTGCGCGTCGTGGCCCAGGGACGATAATGCACGAGTGCGCTTCTGCTACCACATCCAGAGTCACCGCTCGCCGGACCAGTTGACCCGGCTGGTCCACGCCGTGAAACGGTACAGCCCGGACAGTGTCGTGCACATCAGCCACGACGTGAACGGGGCCCCCCTCGACCTCGCCGAGCTGCGCTCACTACCGGACGTGATGGTTCAGTACCACGACGGTGGTTACGGTGACTTCAGTCATGTCGATCGGTACATGGCGGCGGTGGACTGGCTGAACGGTGAGGGTGTCCAGGTCGACTGGCTGGTGAACATCACCGGTCAGGACTATCCGATCCGTCCGCTCGACCAGGCCGAGGCCGAGCTGACCGGATCCGGCGCCGACGGGTTCATGGAGTACTGGGACGCGCTGGGCCCGGACAGTCACTGGCCGCGCCGCCGGGTCCGCTCCCGCTACCACTTCCAGCACCGCCGACTGGTCGGACTCAGCCCCCGGGCCAAGAAGCTGCTCCGGCCCGTGCAGGCGGTCAACCGGGTTCAGCCACTGATGCGGGTGCACGTCTCGTACGGGCTCGTCGTCGGTCGACGGGCGCGCACCCCGTTCGGCCCCGACCTGCGCCTGCACGGCGGGTCGGCCTTCTCCTCACTGACCTGGCCGGTGGTGGCCTACCTACGCGAGTACTTCGACCGGCGGCCGGACGTGGTGGACTACTTCCGGCACTGCCTCTCGCCGGTGGAGGCGGTCTTCCAGACCATCGTGTGCAGCGCGGACCGGTTCAACCTGGTGCCCGACTGCAAGCGCTACTTCGACTTCCGCAACAGCGCGTTCAACCACCCGAAGTCGTTGACCGCGGAGGATCTGCCCCGGGCCCTGGCCAGCGGGGCACACTTCGCTCGCAAGTTCGACTACGAGCGGAACCCCGAACTGCTCGACGTCCTCGACGCGCACCTGGCCGCCGAGGCGGCCGGCGGGGCGGCCCGGTCCTGACCCAGCCCTCAGCGGTAGTCGTATCTCCGACGCAACGGCCAGGTCATGGCGGCGACCATCCGGCGGCGGGCCGGCGGGTACTCCCGGCGCCACTTCTCGTCGAGGCTGAGCGCGATCGGCCCGCTGCGCATCCGGATCCGGCCGCCGGCGACGGCGTGCGAGCCGGCCTGCTCGAACTCCGTGCCGTGCAGGAACGAGAGCGGGTCGACCTGTCCGGTCACGTCGGCCGTCAGGGCGGCGATCCGGCTCAACTCACCGCGCGGGTCGCGGACCAGGTCCTCGTACCGGACGACCACCCGGGGTACGCCCGACCGGGCGAGCGACGAGATCATCGCGTTGACGGTGACCCAGCGTCGGGCGGTCAGCCGGGCGGAACGCTGATTCATCCGGCCCTTGGCGGAGGTCCCCTCGGGGAGCTCGACGAGCTGGCTCCAGGAGTACGCCACGCCGCGCGGGTCCCGCAGGACGTGCACCAGGCGCAGGTCGATCTGGGGCGCCCGGGCGAGGATGTACGCGAGTGACGGTCGCTTCGTCGAGTCGACCACCACCTTGGCCCCGGACACGTCGGCGATCGCCCGGTAGAGCTTGGTGATCAGGTCGGTGTAACGCTCCAGATCCTGCCGGAAGCCCGCCGCCATCCGGGCGCCGATGATCAGTGGCACCTTGCTGGTGGCGTCCACCCGGCGCTGGAGCGCCCGCACCTGCTGCACGTCGATGGTCGACCAGCCACCGTACGCCCGCCGGCCGACCTCGCCCCAGAACGGGCAGCGGTCGAAGTGCTCACCGCATGCGCAGCGGAAGTTGCGCTCCACACCGGACTGCCAGAGGTAGAACAGCTCACCCACGTCGCAGTGGTCGACGAACTGCCCCAGCATCAGGTCGAGCAGGGTGGTGCCGCTCCGGGGCATGCCGCAGACGTAGAGAACGGTCACCCGATCGGTGCCCGACGGAGCGCCGGCCCCTGAAGTGTCCCCCGCCAGAGGCTGCTGGGCCGTCATCGATCATGTCTCCTCGTTGCCGGTGACTGTCAGAGCGGCAGTCTAGGCGCGATCGGAGGAGCAGGGGATTGTCGGAATGCTCGAAAAGATCGGTCCGGCCGGTCCGTCGGGGCCGAGTGCCACTTCTGTTCCGTCGACGCATGCCGTTAGATTGTTTCGGCGCTTCGTAGCTCAGATGACCGTCCCACGCGGGTGTCACGGGTGTGCGATGGACGGACGCGGGGAGGCGGTTGGGGACATGGAGCCCGGTGAAGTGATGCTCGTGGGTTCCAGCGGTGGGCACCTGGCCCAGTTGCTGGCCCTCGCCCCCTGGTACCGCGACCGGGCCCGGTCCTGGGTGACCTTCGACACCCCGGACGCGCGCTCGCTGCTGGAGGGGGAGCACGTGGTGTGGGCCCACCACCCCACGACCCGCAACGTGAAGAACCTGGCCCGCAACTTCCTGCTCGCGGCCCGCACGCTGAAGCGGCGCGACGTCGCCGCGGTGGTCACCACCGGCGCCGGTGTCGCGCTGCCGTTCGTCGTGGTCGCCCGACTGCGCCGCGTGCCGACCGTCTACATCGAGGTGTACGACCGGATCGACAGCCCGACGCTCACGGCCCGGCTCTGCCGGCCGTTCCTCTCCGCGATGCTGGTGCAGTGGGAAGAGCAGCGGCGCTTCTACCCGGAGGCCACCGTGGTAGGGAATCTTCTGTGACCTCGTTCATTCCCCGGCAGCCGGCGTCCGGGCCGGAGCAGGCCACCGTGCTGGCCATGGTGGGTACCGACGTGCACCGCTTCGACCGTCTGGTCGGCTGGCTGGAGCGCTGGTGGACCGCACGGGCCGGCGGTCACCGGGAGGTGCGGCTCGTCCTCCAGTACGGCAGCAGCAATGCGCCTAACCTGCCGGACGCCGTGCCGTTCCTCGCCCACGACGAGTTGCAGCGGGCGATTGCCGACGCCACCGTCGTGGTCTGCCACGGCGGCCCGGCGACCATCACCGAGGCGCGGCGGACCGGTCACCTGCCGATCGTGGTCCCGCGAGACCCCGCCCGTCACGAACACGTCGACAACCATCAGCAGCTCTTCGCCCGACGTCTGGGTGCAGCCGGGATGGTCCGGCTGGTCGAGTCGGAGCCCGACCTGATCGAAGCGCTCGACAAGGCCCTCGCCGACCCGGGAGCCTTCCGGCTGTCCGCCGACCCGGACCTGCCGGACCCGCGGGTCGCCGCGGCCGCGGAGGTCGGACGGATCGTGGAGGACCTGGTCCGCCGCCGAACCTCGGGACGCCGGTGGTGGCGGTGAGCGGCCGCACCAGGGTGCTCTTCGTGGGTGGCCTGGGGCGCAGCGGCTCCACCCTGCTCGAGCTGATCCTCGCCCAGCGCCCCGACGTGTGTGCCGTCGGTGAGGTCGTGCACCTCTGGGAGCGGGCCCTGGGCGGCGACGAGCGTTGCGGCTGCGGCGAGCGCTTCACCGCCTGCGACTTCTGGCAGCGGGTCGGCGACCGCGCCTTCGGCGGTTGGGCGGCGGTGGATCGGGACGAGGTGCTCGCCCTGAAGGCCGAGGTCGACCGCACCCGGCACATCCCCCGCCTGGCCCGGGGCGAGCTGCCCGCGGAGCAGTTGGCGGCGGTGCGCCGGTACGCCGACCTGTACACCGCCATCTACCGGGCGGCCACGGAGATCACCGGCGCCGAGGTCGTGGTGGATTCCAGCAAGCACGCCTCCCTGGCGTTCGCCCTGCGCTGGGCCCCCGATCTGGACCTGCGGGTGGTGCACCTGGTCCGGGACAGCCGGGCGGTGGCGTACTCCTGGGCCAAGCAGGTCCGGCGACCCGAGGTGGTGGACGCCGAGGCCTACATGCCGACCTTCTCCCCCTTCAGAGTCAGCGGCCTGTGGACCGCGCAGAACGCGGCGTTCGACCTCCTCGCCTCCCGGGCGTCGGTGTTCCGGCTGCGGTACGAGGACTTCACCGCCGACCCGGCGGGCACGGTGCGCGGCCTTCGGGAGTTCGTCGGGCTGCCGGACGACCCGGAGGCGGTGCGCATCCTCACCGACCCGCCCGCCGCGCCGGTACGCGCCCACAGCATCGCCGGCAACCCGCTGCGGTTCAGCGCGGGCCCGCTGCGGGTGCGACGGGACGAAGCATGGCGGACCCGGCTGCCTCGCCGTAGTCGCGCCGTGGTCAGCCTGGCCACGCTGCCCTTCCGTCTCCGCTACGGCTACCTGGGCCGGCGGGGGTCCGATTCCGTGGAGACTTCCTGATGAGTGGTCCCAGCATCTCCGTCGTCGTTCCGACGCGGGACCGTCCCGAGCTGCTCCGCGCGGCGCTCGACGCGATCCTCAGCCAGGCGCACCCGGGGCTGATCGAAGCCATCGTGGTGTACGACCAGTCCGAACCGGACCGCTCGCTGGAGACCGACCGGGGTGACCGGCGGGTCCGGGTCATCACCAACGCCCGTACCCCCGGGTTGGCCGGAGCGCGCAACACCGGCATCGAGGCGGCTACCGGCGACCTGGTCGCGTTCTGCGACGACGACGACGAGTGGCTGCCCGGGAAGCTGGCGGCGCAGCTCGGCGCGCTCGACGTCCACCCCGACGGTGCTCTGGTCAGCTGCGGCATCCGGGTCAGTTACGACGACCGGACGGTGGACCGGTCGCTGGACCGGTCCCGGGTGCCGCTGGACGCGTTGCTCCGGGACCGGCTCACCGAACTGCACCCGTCGACGTTCCTGATCCGCCGAGCGGCTCTGCTCGACGGCATCGGGCTGGTGGACGAGCAGATCCCGGGCAGCTACGCGGAGGACTACGAGTTCCTGCTCCGGGCCGCCCGGTACGCCCCGCTGGTCAACGTGGACGACCCGTACGTGCTGGTCCGCTGGCACAAGCGGTCGTACTTCG
>JBARAE010000404.1:0-4771 GCA_049791715.1 Micromonospora sp. | reverse complement strand
GGCCAGGTCCGCCGGCAGCGGCGCGTCGGGCAGCAGGTCCAGCGCCCGACCGGGTGCCCGGCGGGTGCCCGCGGTGGGCCGCAGTAGCGCCCCGAACACCCGCGTGACGGTGCCGCGCAGCGCGTCCGGCAGGCCCGGCGGGAAGGGCGAATCGGTCAGGAAGACGTTCACCATGCGGTTCAGGTAGTGGAAGGTGACCGCCACGCCGAGCAGTTCGGGCGCCAGCTCCGGCACGAACGGCAGTCCGCCCCGCCCGACCTCCAGGCGGTTGCCACTGGTCCGCGCCCACCGGGCCACCCCGCGTACCCCCGGGTCGGCGATGTCCTCGATCCGGTCCTCGGCGATCGCCGCCGCATCCCGCCGACGGGCCAGGCCGTGCAGCGTGGCGCTGTGCACGTCGACGCAGTACGGGCAGGCGTTGGCCCGGGACACGGCCGTGGCGACGGCCTCCTTGACCGCCCGGTGGGCCGCCCCGTCGGCGAGCAGCGTCTCCCGCAGCATCAGCCAGGCGGCGGCCAACGTCCCCGGTGCCGGCGCATGCAGGCTCATCGGCGGGGCGAGCATGCCGAAGTCGCGCTCGACCTGGGCGTACACCCGGGCCACGAGGGGTGGTGCGGCGGCCGGTGGCACCGGGGCGACGTGGCGGATCTGGGCCAGCGTCGCGCGCCGGGTCGCCCGGCTCAGCATGCGCGGGCTCGCCGGTGCCGGGACCCCGCCGACGGGTACCCGCCGGCCCGGTCAGCCGCCGTTCTCCGCGCACGGCAGTTACCGGCACGCGCCATCATGACCTCCGGGGCGTCGCTCGGCGTGCGTCCGGTGACCGCACGCTCAACCGATCCCCACCATGCGCCCGGGCCCGTTGTCCGGCGATCTCGCAGAATGCGCCAGTTCGGAAACCCTCTGCCGGCAAGGGAATTGCGCATCGTCGGAGAACCAGGACGCCGAGGTCCGCCGTTAGCGTCAGCGAGGAGGCGCCAGCCGACGACAGGAAACGGAGACTCCTCATGGCAACACGTCAGGAAGGTCGGGCCGCTCCCGGTCTGATGGGATGGCTCAACGGGCGGCACCACCGCGCGGCGCTCAACGGCTACCTGCTGATCGTGCTCGGGCACTGGGCGGAGCACGTCGTCCAGGCGTACCAGATCTGGGTCCTGGGTCTGCCCCGCCCACAGGCCCGCGGGGTCCTCGGCCAGTTCTACCCGTGGCTGGTGACGTCGGAGTGGCTGCACCACGGGTACGCCATCGTGATGCTGGTCGGGCTGTTCCTGCTCCGGCCGGGCTTCGTCGGTCGGTCGAAGACGTGGTGGACGGTCGCCCTGGCGATCCAGTTCTGGCACCACATCGAACACCTGCTGCTGCTCATCCAGGTGCAGGCCGGGGTGACGTTCTTCGGCGCCGCCGCGCCGACCAGCATCGCGCAGCTCGTCGTGCCCCGGGTGGAGCTGCACCTGTTCTACAACTCCGTGGTGTTCATCCCGATGGTCGTCGCGATGTACCTGCACCTGCGGCCCACCCCGGCGGAGCTGGCCACCATGTCGTGCAGCTGTCGCCCCCGCTACACGCCGCGTCCGGTCGCTGCACCGACGCCGTCCGCCGTCTGACATGCGGCGCAGCGGCACCCTCCTGCTGGCGCTCGCGTTGGCCGGCGTCGTCCTCGGCCTGCCGGCGGCCGCCGCCGCCGACAGTGGACCGACGTCGAGCAGCCCGGCGACGCAGGCGATCCTCGCCGCGCCGCCGGCCGCCGTCGAGCTGACCTTCCCGGCGGCCCCGGACCCGGACTTCTCGCACGTGTCCGTGCTGACCGCCGACGGCACCCGGACGAACGCCGGCGCCCTGACCCGCAGCGGCGCCCGGACGCTGCGGCAGCCCGTGTCGATCGGCTCGTCCGGCGACGTCACCATCGTCTACCACGTGCTGTTCACCGACGGCGGCGAGAGCACCGGGACGCTGCGCTTCAGCGTGGGCACGGGCGTCCCGCCGGCGCCGCTGGACCCCGCGGCCCGGCAGGCCGCCACGGCCGCCCTCGACGTGCATCAGCACCAGGTCGACCCGGTCAGCGCGACGCTGCTGGTGATCGACGGGCTGGTCGCGTTCGGTGCGGTGGGGTTGCTGTACCTGCGCCGGCCGTACCGGCCGGCATCGCCGGAGGTCGACCCGCCGGTCGAACCGGCCGTGCGGTCCTGACCGCCCACCGGGCGCCTCCCGCCGCGCCCGATCCACTCCCCCGGTGGCCCCGGTTGTCGCGACAGCGGCGACCGGGGCTTCTTCTCTCCCGACGTGCGCCATTCGCGGAAGTGCGGTGCATGATGCGACCATTCCGCGCTTTCGGCGAACCGCGAAACAATGGACAGGCCGATACCTGCGCAAGTCAAAAGGTGCAATCGCACAATCACCTTCGCGACGATGGTCGTGCTGCGAAATGTCACGGCTGGCCCGGCACGACACCTGTGCTGGGGCTACCGGTACGCCGGAGATACGGCGCCGCTCACTGCCATTCTTCGCCGAGCTTCCGGCTACCCGAAATGCGCCCCGACCCAGCCCACTCGTAGTCCGACATGGACAGGAGGTAGTGCCGTGCAACCAGAACTGCCCGACGCCGATCCGGCCAGAACGATGACCATCGAGGCGTTCGCCGACACCATTGTGCCGGGCGAGAAGCGCTCACCGGACGACCGCGCCATCGCGGGTGTGGCAACCGGTGGAGGTGCCGTCGCCTCCGGCGCCCTCGAGCTGCTGGAGCAGCCCGGCGGCGGGATGGCGGAGGCGCTGGACACCCTCGCCTGGACGTTGAACGCGCACGCGCTCGACTACGCGTACGAGCGGGGGATGGTCCTGGACGACGACGTGCCGGCGTTCGTGGCGCTGCCCTTCCCGGACCGCACCGCGCTGGTGCAGATCCTCACCGCGCCGGACCACCCGGAGAAGCAGATGTGGGTCGGCCTCGCCCTGTTCAGCAACATGGCCTTCGACAGCGCCGCGCACCTGAGCACCACGGAGGCGTTCGCCGCCGGGCACCCGGGGCTGCTGGCGATCGGCTACTTCCCGCCGGACCACGAGGGCCTGTTCCGGTTCCCGCGCTACTCGTACGGCCGCCCGCTGGCCACCATCCACCCCGACACCACGGCGACCGGGAGTCCGGCATGACCGCTACGGAATCGACCGACGTCCTGGTGATCGGCAGCGGCTTCGGCGGCGCCATCGCGGCGTACCACCTCGCGGCCGGCGGCGCCAGGGTGGTGGTGCTGGAGCGCGGCCCGTGGCTCACCGCCGAGGAGTTCGACCACGACTTCAAGCTGGGCTCGTCCTACACCCGGATCTTCGACTTCGTGGTCGGCGACGGGATGAGCCTGCTCGGCGGCAACTGCGTCGGCGGCGGCAGCGTCGTGTACTTCGCCACCATGCCCCGGGCGCCCCGGTTCATCTTCGAACGGCAGGGCAGCATCGGCCGGCGGATGTGGCCGGCGAGCATCACCCGGGACACCCTCGACCCCTGGTACGACCGGGTGGTGGAGGCGCTGCCGGTCACCATGCAGTCGTGGGAGAAGGTGCCGTACGCTGGTGGCCTGTGGGCGGCGGCCTGCCACCACGCCGGCCGGACCGCCAACCCGGTGCCGTCGGCGGTCGACGTCGACCGGTGCACCAACTGCAACTGGATGATGGCCGGCTGCCGCTTCGACGCGAAGCGGTCACTGCTGCTGAACTACCTGCCGGCCGCGCTCGCGCACGGCGCGGAGATCCGCCCGCTGCACGAGGTGCAACACCTCACCCGCAACTCCGACGGCAGCTACCGGGTGCACTACCGGGTCGTCGACGAGGAGGACTACCGGATCCTGCACGACCACGGCACGATCGACGCCAAGATCGTGGTGCTGGCGGCCGGGGCGGGCGCCACCCCGGTGATCCTGCAACGCTCGGAGGCCACCCTCGGCCCCATGCCACGGGCGGTCGGCCGCTACTTTTCCGGCAACGGGGAGCGCCTCAACACCGCCGTCTTCGACGAGGACCGGGTCCGCAAGGTGCTCGGGCTCAGCCGCGGCGACGGACCGGCGTACGCGGCGAACCAGATCGGCCGGGGCCCCACCGTCGCCTCCTGGGACCGGTTGGACGGCTCCCTGCCGGAGTACGAGCGCTTCTCCCTGGAGCAGCTGTACTTCCCGCCGGGCCTGGGCACGATCCTCGCGCAGGCGCCCGACGCCGACGACCCGACCTGGTTCGGGGTGCGGAAGAAGGAGATGCTCCAGCAGTGGCAGTCCTGGTTGACCATCTTCACCATGTCGGAGGACGACAACGAAGGCGTGTTCGGTCCCCCGCCGGCGACGGGCAACGCGCACCGGATGTCCCAGCAGATGCTCGGCCACGGTCCGCTGCGGTACCGGCCGACCGCGAACACCTGGCGGGGCTGGTCGCTGGCCGACGCGGAGGTGAAGGACATCCTGGAGCGTGACGGGCTGGCCCGGGTGCGGCCGTGGACCAACGACGTGGTCGGCGCGTACACGGTGCATCCCCTGGCGTCCTGCCGGATCGGGGACGACCCGGCCACCTCGGCCCTGGACGACCGCCACGAGCTGCGCAACCACCCGGGGATCTTCGTCACCGACGGCTCGGCCGTGCCGGGCGCGCTGACCGTCAACCCGGCGCTGACCATCGCCGCGCTGGCCGAGCGGGCCATGCCGGGCATCGTGCGGGCGGCGCGGGAACGCGGCGTGGCGGTCCGCTACGGAGCGCCGTCCCCGGACGGTGAGACGGCCGGGCGACGGGCCGTGGCCCGTAC
>JBARAE010000403.1:0-2274 GCA_049791715.1 Micromonospora sp. | reverse complement strand
GGGCCGGCGGGTTCGGCTACGTGATCGGGGTCGACCGGGTCGGCCAGGCCGACGAGCTGCGCGCGCAGGGCGCCGACATCGTGGTCGCCGACCTCGGTGAGCTGATGACCGGGGAGCAGGGCGCATGATCCGGGAACGGGCCTATCCGGTCGAACCGTGGCACGTCCGCGAGGTGCGCCTCGACATGGACGTGCTCGCCCAGTCCGAGTCGGTCTTCGCGCTCTCCAACGGGCACATCGGGCTGCGCGGCAACCTCGACGAGGGGGAGCCGCACGGCCTCCCCGGCACCTACCTGAACTCCTTCTACGAGCTGCGCCCGCTGCCGTACGCCGAGGCCGGGTTCGGCTTCCCGGAGTCCGGCCAGACCATCGTCAACGTCTCCAACGGCAAGCTGATCCGGCTGCTGGTCGACGACGAGCCGCTCGACGTCCGGTACGGCGAACTCCTCTCCCACCAGCGGACACTCGACCTGCGCGCCGGCACCCTGCACCGGGAGATGCACTGGCGCTCGCCGGCCGGCCGGGAGGTCAAGGTCCGCAGCACCCGGTTGGTCTCGTTCAGCCAACGGGCGGTCGCCGCGATCAACTACGAGGTGGAGGCGGTCGGCGGCCCGCTGCGGCTGATCCTCCAGTCCGAGCTGGTGGCGAATGAGACGCTGCCACCGCAGAGCCGCGATCCTCGGGTCGCCGCCGTGCTCGAGTCTCCGCTGCAGTCGGAGGAGGAGCTGACCACCGACGACGGCGGGCTGCTGATCCATCGGACCAAGGTCAGCGGGCTCCGGGTCGCCGCCGAGATGGCGCACGACGTGCACGGCCCCGAGCGCACCACCGTCGAGTCCGAGGGGTATCCCGACTGGGTGCGCACCACCATCGGCTGCGTGCTCAAGCCCGGCGAGACGCTGCGGGTGGTCAAGTACCTGACGTACGGCTGGTCCAGCAAGCGGTCGCTGCCGGCGCTGCGGGACCAGGTCGGCGGGGCGCTGGCCGCCGCGCGGCTGGACGGCTGGGACGGGTTGCGCCGGGAGCAGCGGCAGTTCCTGGACGAGTTCTGGGACGCCGCCGACGTGCGGGTGGAGGGCGACCCGGAGGTGCAGCAGGCGGTCCGCTTCGGTCTGTTCCACGTGCTCCAGGCCGGCGCCCGGGCGGAGCGGCGGCCCATCTCGGCGAAGGGGCTGACCGGTCCGGGCTATGACGGGCACGCGTTCTGGGACACCGAGATGTTCGTGCTGCCGGTGCTCACCTACACGCAGCCGAGCGCGGTCCGGGACGCCCTGTACTGGCGCTACTCCACCCTCGAGCAGGCGCAGGAGCGCGCCCGGACGTTGAATCTGCGGGGCGCCGCCTTCCCGTGGCGGACCATCGAGGGGCCGGAGTCGTCGGCGTACTGGCCGGCGGGGACGGCGGCCTTCCACATCGCGGCCGATGTCGCGGACGCGTTGCGGCGGTACGTGCTGGCCACCGGGGACGAGCAGGCGGAGGTGGACATCGGGCTGGAGCTGCTGGTGGAGACCGCCCGGCTCTGGCGTTCGCTGGGCCACCACGACCGGTTCGGGCGGTTCCACATCGACGGGGTGACCGGCCCGGACGAGTACACCGCGGTGAAGAACGACAACATCTACACCAACCTGATGGCGCAGCGGAACCTGCTCACCGCCGCCGACTGCGCGATGCGGCACCGGGACCAGGCGCTCGACCTCGGCGTGACCGAGGAGGAGGCGGCGGGCTGGCGGGACGCGGCGCACGGGATGTACCTGCCGTACGACGAGGGCCTCGACGTGCACGAGCAGGTGGAGGGCTTCACCCGGCTCCAGGAGTGGGACTTCGAGCACACCCCGCCGGAGAAGTACCCGCTGCTGCTGCACTACCCGTACTTCGACCTGTACCGGAAACAGGTCGTCAAGCAGGCGGACCTGGTGCTCGCCATGCACTGGCGGGGCGACGCCTTCACCGGCCCGCAGAAGATGCGCAACTTCCACTACTACGAGCGCCGGACCGTGCGGGACTCCTCGCTCTCGGCCTGCACCCAGGCGGTGATGGCGGCCGAGGTGGGCTTCCCCGAGCTGGCCCACCGCTACCTGCGGGAGGCCGCCCTGATGGACCTGCACGACCTGAGCGAGAACACCCGCGACGGCGTGCACATGGCCTCGTTGGCCGGCGCCTGGATGGCCCTGGTCGCCGGCTTCGGCGGCCTGCGCGACCACGACGGGACGCTCTCCTTCTCGCCGCGACTCTCCAGCCGGCTCAGCCGACTCGAGTTCTCGCTCCAGTGGCGGTC
>JBARAE010000402.1:0-6575 GCA_049791715.1 Micromonospora sp. | reverse complement strand
GTCCAGGCCGCCCCGCCCCTGCGGGCCCCGCCGCAGCAGGTCGCGCAGCGCCTCCCGGAGGCTGCCGCCGTTCAGCACCTCCGCGCCGACCGCGTCCACGGCGGCGCGTACGTCGTACGGCGGGGCGAGCGGGTCGGGCCCACCACGCCACTGGCCGTACCGGAACCGGTTGCCGGCCATGGTCAGCCCCGGCCGCCGTAGACGGTACGACCGGATTCGGTGACGTCCTTGCCGAGCCGGCGGGTCAGGTGCAGCCCCTCCAGGACGAACTCGACGCCGGCCGCCGCCTCCTCCGGGGTGGGTGCGTCGCCCAGCTCGAGCCGGTCGAGCACCTTCGCCAGCCCCGGCACGGTGCCGACCTGGCGCAGCAGCTCGGCCGAGGAGACCAGCTCCCCGGTCTCGATCACCGCGCCCTCGGCGACCAGCCCGGTGAACCCGGACAGGTCCAGCCCGGCCAGCCGCGCCCGGAACGTCTCGGCGGTGGCGGTCCGCAGCAGGTGGGCCAGGACCTCGATCTCCCGCCCCTCCTCGCCGCTCTCGAACTCCACCTTGCCGCGCAGGGTGCTCGTCACGGAAACCGCGTCGCCGACCCGGGCGACCGCGGCCTCGGCCCGTACCCCGTCGGCTGCGGAACCGGCGAGCAGGCCGGCGCGGCGCAGCGCGGCGGCGGCGACCGTCTCGGCGGCGGCGATGGCGAACCGGGCGGAGACGCCGGAGCGCGGGTCCACCGACGGGGACTCGCGGACCGCGCGGGCGAACCGGGCCAGCACCTCCAGCACATGCTCCGGCACGTCGGCGACCAGGTCGGCCTCCTGCCGGATCAGCGCCAGCTCCAGGTCCAGGTCGACCGGGTAGTGGGTGCGGATCTCGGCGCCGAACCGGTCCTTCAGCGGGGTGATGATGCGGCCCCGGTTGGTGTAGTCCTCCGGGTTGGCGCTGGCCACCAGGAGCAGGTCCAGCGGCAGCCGGAGCTGGTAGCCGCGGACCTGGATGTCCCGCTCCTCCAGCACGTTGAGCAGTGCCACCTGGATGCGTTCGGCCAGGTCGGGCAGCTCGTTGACGGCGAAGATGCCGCGGTTGGTACGCGGCACCAGTCCGAAGTGGATGGTCTCCGGGTCGCCGAGGGTACGCCCCTGGGCGATCCGGATCGGGTCGACGTCGCCGATCAGGTCGCCGACGCTGGTGTCCGGGGTGGCGAGCTTCTCGCCGTACCGCATGGAGCGGTGCAGCCAGCCGATCGGCAGGTCGTCGCCGGCGTCGGCGACCAGTGCGAGGGAGGCCGGGGTGAGCGGGTGCATCGGGTGCTCGTTGAGCGCCGAACCGGGAAGGACCGGGGTCCACTCGTCGAGGAGAGCGCCGAGGGAGCGGATCAGCCGGGTCTTGCCCTGGCCGCGCTCGCCGAGCAGCACCATGTCGTGGCCGGCGAGCAGGGCCCGCTCGACCTCGGGCAGCACCGTGTCCTCGTAGCCGACGATGCCGGGGAAGCGTTCCTCGCCGGAGCGCATCCGGGCGAGGAGGTTCTCGCGGATCTCCTGCTTGACCGTGCGGTAGTGGTGGCCGGACGCCTGCAGTTCGCCGAGCGTGCCGGGCAGGTCGGCGGGCGGGACCGGGGAAACCTGGTTGGGCGCAGTCACCCGGCCAACGCTAGCGCGGTGCGGCGGCGATCCGCCCGTTTCCGGCCCGTCATCCCGTGGGCGTCACGAATCCCGACTCGTACGCGGCGACGACCGCCTGGGTCCGGTCCCGGACGCCCAGCTTGGCCAGCACGTTGCCGACGTGCGTCTTCACGGTCTCGACCCCGACCACGAGCTGGGCGGCGATCTCGGTGTTGGAGAGCCCGGTCGCCATCAGCCGGAGCACCTCGGCCTCCCGCTCGGTGAGCCGCGCCGAGCGCAGCCCGTCCCCGCCCCGCCCGCCGTACGCGCCGACGAGCTGGCGGATCGCCGCCGGGAAGAGCAGCGACTCGCCGGCCGCCACCACCCGGATCGCCTCCACCACCTGCGTCGGTCGGGCCCGCTTGAGCAGGAAGCCGCTGGCCCCGGCGCGCAACGCGTCGTAGACGTACTCGTCGTTGGCGAAGGTGGTGATCACCAGGATCCGGGGCGGGTCGGCGGAGGTGGCCAGCAGCCGGCGGGTGGCCTGGATGCCGTCGATCGCGGGCATCCGCACGTCCATCAGCACCACCCGGGGGCGCAGCTTCGCCACCAGCGGCGGCACCTCCGCTCCGTCGGCGGCCTCGCCGACCACCCGCAGGTCCGGCTGGGCGTCGATGATCGCCCGCAGCCCCACCCGGATCAGCTCGTCGTCGTCGACGATCAGCACGTCAGTGCTCACCGGCTCTCCCTCCTGGGCACCGGGAGCTGCACCCGGACCCGCCACCGGTCGCCGTCCGGGCCGGTGGTGATCCGCCCGCCGAGCAGCAGCACCCGCTCCCGCATGCCGTCGAGGCCGCGTCCGCCGCGGGCCGGCCCGGCCGCCCCGCGCAGCCCGTTGACCAGCTCGATCTCCAGCCACCGACAACTCCCGCTCGGCGCGTCTGACGCCGCGCCGCAACCGGGAGCCGTCGCGTCTTTGGGTACGTCGACCCGCAGGGTGACCGGACCGCGGCCGTACCGGGCGGCGTTGGTGAGGCCCTCCTGCACGATCCGGTACCCCTCCCGGGACACCGCCGCGGGCAGGTTCCCGACCGCCCCGGTGACCCGCAACTCCACCGGCAGCCCCGCCGCTCGGGTGTCGGCGACCAGCCGGTCGAGCTGGGTGAGCGTGCGCTGCGGCGCGGTCTGCGTGGCGGGGTACGCCTCCCCGTCGGTCTCCCGGAGCAGCCCGAGCACGTGGTCCAGGTCGTCCATCGCGTGCCGGCTGGTCTCCTCGATCGCGGCGAGCGCCCGGCGGGCGAACTCGGGATCGGCGTCGAGCAGTTCCCGGGCGGCGCCGGCCTGGAGGGTGGCCACGGTCAGCGCGTGCCCGACGGAGTCGTGCAGCTCCCGGGCGAGTCGGTTCCGCTCGGCGAGCCGGGTGGCCCGGGCCTCCAGCGCGGCGATCCGCTCCCCCGGTGAGGGGCCGAGCAGCACCGGCGCCATCGACGCGGCGAGTGCCCCCAGTCCCGCCACCGCGTAACCGAGGACGACCAGTAGCACGACCCCGGTCAGTGCCAGCCATCCCGGCTCGCTGCCGGCCAGCGGGCCGAAGGCGGCCTCGTTCCCCGGGCGGACGATGCCGAACTGCTGGGCGATGAAGACCAACGCCATCGGAAACGCGCTGATCGCCGCGAACAGCACCAGCCCGCCGGTGCCCAGGTGCAGGGCGATCCAGAGCGCCGAGCGCAGCCGTGCCTCCCGGTCGACGCGCCAGCCCGCCGGCGGTTCGGGCACGTCCACCCCGAGCAACGCCCGGGCGGCGGCGATCTCCAACGCCCGGCTGCCGGCGAGGAAGACCGGCACGGCCGCGATCACCGCCGCGATCAGCAGCAGCACCCCCGCCATGGGCAGCGGCACGTCGTCGTTGGTCAGCAGCTGGACGAACGCCGCCCCGAGCAGCGCGTACGGCAGCGCGAGCACCCCGCCGAGCAGCAGGAAGACGCCACGCCGCCAGGTGCTCCCCCGCACCAGCGGCCCCAGCACCCCGGCGACCGTCACCCCGTCATTCTGCCGCCGGCCGGCACCCCGCCGACTCCCCCGCCGTGGGGAGATGGGTCCACCCCTGGACCGTCAGCGGTGCTCTTCGACGTACTTCTCCGGGTCCTTGTCGCGGAAGGGCAGGTTGCGACCGTTCTTGTGCTCGCCGTAGAACCTCAGCCAGCGCGCCCCCAGCTCCGCCCGCAGCTCGACGCCGGCGTGCCGCCGGAAGTCCGGCAGTGCCTCGTCCTCCTCCTCGGCCAGGTGCTCGCTGTTCTGCCGGCGGGCCTCCCAGACCGCCGCCCACCACTCCTCGGAGCCGACCGGGTGCCGCTTCGACTCGGCGATGGCGTCGCGGATCTTGTTGTGGTCGCCGATGGCGTCCTCGGTCTCGTCCTCGCCGTCGTCGCCGTGCCGGACGAGGTGCGGGTAGAGGATCGCCTCCTCCGCCTCGGCGTGGATGTCCAGGTGCAGGGCGAGCGCGTCCCAGACGGCCAGCAGTTCCTCGTCGTCGCGGGCGTCGTCGAGGCGGGCGAAACCGCGCCGGAAGGCGGCGTGGTCGTCGAGGATCAGTGCGGTGATGTCGTCCATCGTGCTCACTTCCCGGTCCGGGCGCGGATCAGCTTCGGCAGCGCGGCCAGCCCGGTGACGGGCCGGAACTGGCGGGCGGCGGTGGCCAGGGCGGCGTACTCGTCGTCGGCGAGGTCGATCTCCGCGGCGGCCGCGTTGCGTTCCATCTGCTCCACGCTGGACGCGCCGGGGATGGCCACCACGTTCGGGCGCCGCAGCAGGTAGGCCAGGGCGATCTGGCTGGGGGTGGCGTCGTGCGCGTCGGCGACCCCGCGCAGCGCCTCGATGAGCTGGGCGCCGCGTTCCAGGTTCTCCGGCAGGAAGTACGGGTTGGCCCGGCGGACCGCGCCACTGGGCGGGTTCTTCGCGTCGTACCGGCCGGAGAGGAAGCCCTGCGCCAACGGGCTGTACGCGATGACGACCCGGCCCGCCTGCTCCGCGTACGGGATCAGATCCTCCTCGGGGCCGCGGTCGACCATGCTGTAGCGGACCTGGTTGCTCAGCACCCGGCGGCCGAGCGCGGCCTCGGCGAACCGCCAGCGGCGCAGGTTGTAGTTGCTGACCCCGACCTCGCCGACCAGCCCGACGTCCTGCAGGGCGCGCATGCCCCGCATGGTGGTGGTGTCGGCGACCACGGGGTTGGGCTGATGCACCTGGTAGAGGTCGATGCCGGTTACGCCGAGCCGGGCCGCGGAGGCGACCGCCCGCTGCTGCACCACCGGGGCGATCGGCAGGACCGGGAAGACCTTGCTGGCCACCACGACCTTGGCCCGGTCGTCGCCGAGCGCCTCGCCGAGAATCCGTTCGCTGCGGCCGAAGCCGTAGATCTCGGCGGTGTCGAAGAGGGTGACGCCCAGGTCGAGCGCGCGCCGGACGATCTCCGCGGCCCGGCGCTCGTAGTCGGGCCCGTAGCCCCACTCCTTCGAACCGAACTGCCAGGTGCCGAGGCCGATCTTCGAGATGGGCTTGGGGGTGTCGAGCGGGACGAAGCGCATGGCCTCGAAGCTACCCGCGACGCGCGACCGGCACGCCGGTTCCGAGGGGCGCGGTGCCTCCGGCACCACCCGGCTGCCGCACATCCGGGACCGGACTAGGCTCCTGATCCGTGACCTACCTTGCCGCCGATGAGCGCTACGACTCGATGACCTACCGGCGCAGCGGACGCAGTGGCCTGCGCCTGCCCGCCATCTCGCTCGGGTTGTGGCACAACTTCGGGCCGGACCGGCCCTTCGAGCGGCAGCGGGACATCGTCCGCCGCGCCTTCGACCTCGGGATCACCCACTTCGACCTGGCGAACAACTACGGCCCGCCGCCCGGCTCCGCCGAGGAGAACTTCGGCCGGCTGCTCGCCACCGACCTCAAGCCGTACCGGGACGAGCTGGTCATCTCCAGCAAGGCCGGCTATCTGATGTGGCCCGGCCCGTACGGCGAGTGGGGCTCGCGCAAGTCCCTGATCTCCTCCCTGGACCAGTCGCTGCGCCGGATGGGGCTGGACTACGTCGACATCTTCTACTCGCACCGGTTCGACCCGGACACCCCGCTGGAGGAGACGATGGGCGCACTCGACGCAATCGTCCGCTCCGGCCGGGCGCTCTACGTCGGCATCTCCAACTACACCTCCGAGCAGACCGCCCGGGCCGCCGCGATCCTCCGGGACCTGGGTACGCCACTGCTGATCAACCAGCCGTCGTACTCGATGCTCAACCGCTGGACCGAGCGGGACGGCCTGCTGGACACGCTGGAGGAGGCGGGCGCGGGCTGCATCGCGTACAGCCCGCTGGCGCAGGGACTGCTGACCGATCGCTACCTGGGCGGCATCCCGGAGGATTCCCGGGTACGCACCAGCGTCTTCCTCAACGAGAGCGACCTCAGCGAGGAGACGATGGCGACGATCCGGGCGCTCGGGGCGGTCGCCGAGCGGCGCGGCCAGTCGCTGGCCCAGTTGGCGCTGGCCTGGGCGTTGCGCGACGCGCGGATGACCAGCCTGATCATCGGCGCGAGCAGCGTCGCCCAGTTGGAGGGGAACGTGGCCGCGCTGGACAAGCTCGACCTCACGGCCGAGGAGCTGCGCGAGATCGACGCGGCCCTCACCGTGGGCTGACCTTCGCTGGCGGACCGCGCCGCCATTTGTCGCCGGGCGGCCGCGGCAGTGCGGTCCGACGACGAAGGGCCGGCTCGTCACCAGACCCGGCGGCGGCCAGCGCGATGGTTCCGTACCTCGCAGGGGCGGGCGACCGGCACGGTCCCGGCCCGCCGCAGCCGCATCCCGAGGGTGGTTGCCAGCAGCACCGTGACCAGCGCAACGGCCCCGGCCACCAGCGGCCAGCGGCCACCGGGGAGGTCCGTCACGGCCGCCACCGGGATCCCGGCCTCCCCCGCCGACTGCGTGCC
>JBARAE010000401.1:0-6016 GCA_049791715.1 Micromonospora sp. | reverse complement strand
GGGTGCTGGCCGCCGCGGCCGGTCCGCTGCGCGCCTGGGCGCACGGCGACCACCCCTCCGCCGCCGCACTCGCGGTCGACCTCGGTTTCACCCGCGCCCGGGTGCTCTGGCAACTGCGCCGTCCGTTGACCGGCGTGCTGCCGGAGCCCCGTCTGGCCGACGGGCTGGAGCTGCGCGCGTTCCGGCCGGGCGAGGACGACGAGGCCTGGCTGGCGCTCAACGCCCGGGCCTTCGCCCAGCACCCGGAGCAGGGCCGGTGGACGACGGCGGACCTGCGGGTACGCCTGGCCGAGCCGTGGTTCGATCCGGCCGGCTTCCTGCTCGCCGTCGAGTCCGCCACCGACCGGCTGCTCGGCTTCCACTGGACCAAGGTGCACGAGCGTCCCGGCTCGGCCCGGATCGGCGAGGTCTACGTGCTCGGGGTGGACCCCTCGGCGCACGGCGGGGGCCTCGGCAAGGCCCTGACCAGCGCAGGACTGGCGTACCTGCGGGACCGGCGGGGCCTGGACCGGGTGATGCTCTACGTGGACGAGTCCAACACCGGCGCCGTGGCGCTCTACGAGCGGCTGGGCTTCGCCCGCTGGTCCGCGCACGTCAACTACCACCTCGGCTGACCGAGAAATCGGATCATCCGCGGTACGCGGGCAGCGAGTTCACGAAGAGGACAACCTCGCCTCAGCCTTCGGCCACCGCGTCGGCCGCACCTGTTCATCTTCCGTTCACTTCTGACCGGCGAACCGTCTACCTGGCACTTCTAGCTTTCGTGTCAGCCGGTCAGTCCGGCACCCGGGTCACCCGGGCGACCTGACCAAAGACGTGAAGGGAAACCCCTCAGGTGAAGCTCCAGCGGCACGGCGTCATCGCCTGCCTCGCTCTTACCGCGGCGCTCGGTCTCAGTGCGTGCGGCTCCGACAACAACGAGCCCACCGGGACGTCCGCCTCCGGCTCGGCCGCTGCGGCGGACTGCGCCAAGGGCACGCTGAACGCGCAGGGTTCCTCCGCTCAGAAGAACGCGATGGCCGAGTGGATCAAGGCGTACCAGCAGCAGTGCGCGGGTACGACGATCAACTACGAGCCGTCCGGCTCGGGCGCCGGCATCCAGGCCTTCATCGCCGGCACCGCCGACTTCGCCGGCTCCGACTCCGCCCTGAAGCCGGAGGAGCAGCCGCAGGCCGACGCCAAGTGCTCGGGCGGCCGGGCCATCCACCTGCCGATGGTGATCGGCCCGATCGCGGTCGCCTACAACGTCAGCGGCGTGGACAACCTCCAGCTCAGCCCGACCACCCTGGCGAAGATCTTCGCCGGCAAGGTCACCAAGTGGGACGACGCAGCGATCAAGGCCGACAACCCGGACGCCAAGCTGCCGGCGACCACCATCCAGACGGTGCACCGCTCGGACGAGTCCGGCACCACCGACAACTTCACCAAGTACCTGTCGAAGACCGCCGGGGCGGACTGGACCTTCGCCAACGCCAAGGCGTGGAAGGCCCCGGGCGGCACCGGCGCCAAGGGCTCGGACGGCGTGGCCAGCTCGGTCAAGGGCGCGGACGGCTCGATCGGCTACATGGAGCTCTCCTTCGCCGAGAACTCCGGGCTGAAGAAGGCCAAGATCAAGAACGGCGCCGGTGAGTACACCGAGCTGACCGGCGAGGCGGCCGGCAAGACCATCGCCGGGGCCAAGGTCGACGGGCAGGGCGACGACCTCAAGATGTCGATCGACTACAACACCACCGAGGCCGGGGCGTACCCGATCGTCCTGGTGACCTACGAGATCGTCTGCAGCAAGGGCCTCGCGGCCGACAAGCTGCCGCTGGTCAAGGGCCTGCTCGGCCACGCCGCCAGCAGCGAGGGCCAGGCCGAGCTGAGCGAGCTGGGCTACGCCCCGCTGCCGGACTCGGTCCGCACCAAGGTCGAGGCCGCGGTCAAGAACCTCTCCTGACCGTCGAAGAGCAACATCACCTTCTCAATGCGAAGCGAGCGAGCAGATGGGTGACACCCCTCAGCGCTCGGCGCACGCCGGCACCGGCGGGATCACCGTGGCCACGGGTCACGAGTGGACCGCCGGTGCCTCGGCGCGTGTGGCCGAGACCTCAGGCAACCCCCGTACCCCGGTCGACAACGGGATGGGCGGCGGCGGCGGGCTGCCGCGGGCCCGGTCGTTCGGCGCGGAACGCGCGTTCCGCGGCCTGACCCTGGCCGCCGGCACCGCCGTGCTGGTCATCATCGCGGCGATCGCGATCTTCCTGATCGCCCGGGCGGTCCCGGCGTTGCGGGCGAACACCGAGAACTTCTGGACCTACGAGGGCTGGTCGCCCAACGAGGCGCAGCCGAAGTTCGGAATCGGCACGCTCGCCTTCGGTACGGTGCTGAGTTCCGCGCTCGCGCTGCTCATCGCGGTCCCGGTGGCGCTGGGCATCGCGCTCTACCTGTCCCACTACGCACCCCGGCGGCTGGGTACCGCGCTCGGCTTCCTGGTCGACCTGCTCGCCGCGGTGCCCAGCGTCGTCTTCGGCCTCTGGGGCCGGGACGTCTTCATCAACCCGGTACGGGACTTCTCCGCCTGGCTGAACGAGTACTTCGGCTGGATCCCGATCTTCGGCGGCGACGGCCCCTTCGGAAAGTCGATCATGCTGGGTTCGCTGGTGCTGGCGATCATGGTGCTGCCGATCATCACCTCGCTCTCCCGCGAGGTGTTCCTGCAGACCCCGACCGCCAACGAGGAGGCGGCGCTCGCGCTCGGCGCCACCCGCTGGGAGATGCTCCGCACCGCCGTGCTGCCGTACGGGCGCCCCGGCATCATCGCCGCGGTGATGCTCGGCCTGGGCCGCGCGCTCGGCGAGACCATCGCCCTCGCGATGACCCTCGGCATCACCTTCGGCATCTCGTTCAACCTGATCCAGAACGGCGGCAACACCATCGCCGCGAACATCGCCAACGCGTTCGGCGAGGCGAACGACACCGGTCGGGGTGCGCTCATCGCCTCCGGTCTGGTGCTCTTCACCATCACGCTGATCGTCAACATCACGGCGCGGGTCATCATCCACCGCCGCCGGGAGTTCACGGAGTCGGCCGCATGACCACCAGCGTCACCAACCACCGCCCGCGGCCGACGGCCCAGCCGGCCACGCTGCGGGCCCGGCGGCTGCCCCGGTACGCCGCCCCCGTCATCGCCCTCGCGGCCCTGCTGATCTCCGCCGGCGTCGTGTACGGCACCGACATCGGTGGCCCGGTGCTCGTCGTGGTCGTCGCCGCGCTGCTCTACCTGGTCGGCCTCTTCGCCGCCGCGAACGCGGTGGAGGGGCGCCGGGCGGCCCGGAACCGCACCTGGAGTGCCCTGATCCACTCGGCCTTCGTCCTGGCGGTGCTGCCGCTGGCCTCCGTGGTCTGGACCCTGGTCAGCAAGGGCGCCGACCGCCTCGACGGCAACTTCTTCGGCACCTCGATGAACAACATCGGGGCGCGGGACCCGAACGGCGGCGCCTACCACGCCATCGTCGGCACGCTGGAGCAGGTCGGCATCGCCACCCTGATCACCGTTCCGCTCGGCATCCTGTGCGCAATCTACGTCGTCGAGTACGGGCGGGGCCGGTTCGCCTTCGCCATCCGGTTCTTCGTCGACGTCATGACCGGCATCCCGTCGATCGTCTCCGGGCTGTTCGTCCTGGCGTTCTGGGTGCTGATCGTGTCGCCGATGTTCAACGACGGCCGGCCCGGGTTCTCCGGCTTCGCCGCCGCCCTCGCGCTCAGCGTGCTGATGCTCCCGACCGTGGTGCGGTCCACCGAGGAGATGCTCCGGCTCGTCCCGGCGCCGCTGCGCGAGGGCGCGTACGCCCTCGGCGTGCCGAAGTGGAAGACCATCCTGCGGGTCGTGCTGCCGACCGCCCTGTCGGGCATCGTCACCGGCGTGATGCTCGCCATCGCCCGGGCGGCCGGTGAGACCGCCCCCGTGCTGCTCGTCGCCGGCGGCGGCGCGGCGATCAACTTCGACCCCTTCGAGAACAACCAGTCGTCGCTGGCTCTCTTCGTCTACCAGCAGGCCGGCGATGCCTCGAAGTACTCGCCGGCGCGGGCGTGGACCGCGGCACTGACCCTGGTCGCCCTCGTACTCGTCCTGACCATCGCGGCGAAGCTGCTGGCCCGTCGCAACCGGCTCGGCCGATGAACCCCGGAGGTACCACCATGGCCAAGCGCATCGAAGCCACGAACGTGAGCGCCTACTACGGCGGCTTCAAGGCGATCGAGAACATCACCCTGACCGTCGAGCCGAAGACGGTCACCGCCCTGATCGGCCCGTCCGGCTGCGGCAAGTCCACCTTCCTGCGGTCGATCAACCGGATGCACGAGGTGCTTCCCGGCGCCCGCGTCGAGGGCAACCTGACCATCGACGACCAGGACATCTACGACCGGGACGTGGACGTGACCGCGGTCCGCCGGATGATCGGCATGGTGTTCCAGCGGCCCAACCCGTTCCCCACCATGAGCATCTTCGGGAACGTGGTCGCCGGCCTGCGGCTCAACGGCGTGAAGAAGAAGCCGATCCTGGAGGAGGCGGCCGAGCGGGCGCTGCGCTCGGCGAACCTCTGGGACGAGGTGAAGGACCGACTGGGCAAGCCCGGTGCCGGCCTCTCCGGTGGCCAGCAGCAGCGGCTCTGCATCGCCCGCACGATCGCGGTCGAGCCGCAGGTGGTGCTGATGGACGAGCCCTGCTCGGCGCTGGACCCGATCTCCACGCTGGCCATCGAGGACCTGATGTTCCAGCTCAAGGACAAGTTCACCATCATCATCGTCACCCACAACATGCAGCAGGCGGCCCGGGTGTCGGACCGGACCGCCTTCTTCTCCATCGAGAAGACCGGCGACCCCGGCCGGCTGATCGAGTACGACCACACGCAGAAGATCTTCAGCAACCCGAGCGTGAAGAAGACCGAGGACTACATCACCGGCCGCTTCGGCTGAGCCGCAAGGAAGGGCCCCTTCTTATCGCTTTCTGCATAGGAAGGGGCCCTTCCTCACCTCGTCAGCGGACCTTGGCGAAGAACTGCCGGATGTCAGAGATCAGCAGGTCCGGCGCGTCGTGGGCGGCGAAGTGGCTGCCCCGGTCGTACCTGTGCCAGGAGACGATGTTCTTGTGGTCCCGCTCGGCGAGCGGACGGATCGACGCGAAGTCGTAAGCGAAGTTCGCCAGGCCGAGCGGAACCGTGGTCGGCGGCAGCGCCTCGGTTCCGCGGCCGTTCACCTTCTGCGTCGGCGGTACGGCCTCCGCGTCCTCGTAGTAGAAGCGCGCCGACGAGGCGGCGGTGTTGGTCAGCCAGTAGATCATCACGTTGGTGAGCACGTACTCCGGGTCGAGGAACTCCCCCATCAGCTGGGCACTCCAGGCGAGCTGGCCGACCGGCGAGTCGGCCAGCGCGTGCGCCACGTTCTGCGGCTCGGTCGAGTGGAGCTTGTCGTAGGCGCCGCGGTTCCGCACGAACCAGTCGGCGAACGCCACCCTGCCCCGGTCCTCCTCGGACAGCGCCGCCACCTCGGCCGGGTCGCCGGAGGGGAGAGAGAAGACCTGGATGACGTGGACTCCGAGGACGTGCTCGGGATCGGTCCGGCCCACCTCGGGCGCGACGAAGGAGCCCAGGTCGTTGCCGGCGGCGCCATAGCGGTCGTACCCGAGGCGGCGCATCAGCTCGGCCCAGGCGCGGGCCACCCGGAACCGGTTCCAGCCGCGTTCCCGGGTCGGGCCGGAGAAGCCGAACCCCGGTACCGAGGGGATGACCAGGTGGAACGCGTCGGCCGGGTCACCGCCGTGCGCCCGCGGGTCGGTCAGCGGGCCGATCACGTCCAGCCACTCGACCACCGTGGTCGGCCAGCCGTGGGTGAGGATCAGCGGGGTGGCGTCCGGCTCGGGCGAGCGGACGTGCAGGAAGTGCACGTTCTGCCCGTCGATCTCGGTGGTGAACTGCGGGTACGCGTTGAGCTTCGCCTCCCACGCCCGCCAGTCGTACGTCGTCCGCCACTGCTCGGC
>JBARAE010000400.1:0-2544 GCA_049791715.1 Micromonospora sp. | reverse complement strand
CGGGCGGCCGGCGCGGCGGCGACCCGGGCCGCGGCGAGCAGGGTCGCCGGGCCGTCCGGACCGGCCAGGGTCGGGTTGCGCATTGCGCCGGTGAAGACCAGCGGCGCCGAATGCCGCCAGACGAGATCGGCCAGGAACGCCGTCTCCTCCAGGGTGTCGGTGCCCTGGGTCACCACCACGCCCGTCGCACCGTCCGCCACCGCCACGCCCGCCGCATCGACCAGGTCCAGGAGCTGGGCGTACGTCAGCGCGGCGCTCGGCACCGCCTCGACGTCCCGGACGTCCAACGGCTCGGCCAGGTCGGCGAGCCCCGGCACGGCGGCGGTGAGCTGCGCGCCGGTCAGCCGGGTGACCACTCCCCCCGACCCGGTGCCCGCCATGGCGATCGTCCCGCCGAGGGTGAAGAGGGCGATGCTCACCGGGCGGCACCATCCGGTCGGACCGCGATGAGGAAGGACTGCGGCCCCTTGTCCCAGCCCTCGGCCGCCCGGTCCAGCCGGGCCCGCACCTCGAACCCGGCGGCGGCCACCTGGGCGGCCACCCGGTCCGCCGAGAGCCAGTGCACGTCGTACGAGACGGTGTGCCCGTACGCCTCCTCGAGGCGTACCAACCGGTCGCCGGCCTTGAACGCGAGCAGCAACCGGCCGCCGGGGGCGAGCACCCGGTGGAAGTCCGCGAGCACCCCGGGCAGCAGCTCCGGCGGCAGATGGATGATCGAGTACCAGGCGACGAGGCCGGCGAGGCCCGCGTCGGGCAGCGCCAGGTCGGTCATCGAGCCCACGTCGAAGCGCAGCCCCGGGTAATGCCGACGGGCCACCGCGAGCATCCCGGGCGACAGATCGATGCCGGAGATGTCGAGTCCCAGGTCGCGCAGGTGGGCGGTGATCCGGCCGGTACCGCAGCCGACCTCGACGACCGGCCCCGATCCGCGGACCGCGTCGGCGAAGGCGGCCAGCATGCCGCGGTCCATCGGCCCCTCCACCACATCGGGTATGAGTCGGGCGTAGTCGACGGCGACGGTGTCGTAGGCGGTACGGGTTTCGGTCATCCAGTGTGGTTCCGTCACGCCGGCAAACCCTAGCGGCCGGGCACGTGGCATACCGTCCCCCCGCCTCCCGGGAACGCCGGGATGCACGGCGTCCGCCCGTAAATGAGCTGGCTCTGCCGCGGATCCGTGGATACCGTGCCCCGGCACGCCACCAGCCGGTGGCGCATCCCGACGGACGGCTTGAGCAATGACCCAGCACCTCACGCAGGAGGCGCCGCCCCTGGCGCCCCTGCCCCGCCCCTCGCTCTGGCGCAGCCGGAATTTCCTGCTGCTGTGGGGCGGCCAGACGGTCAGCGAGGTCGGCACCCGGATCTCCGGCGTGACCGTGCCGCTGCTGGCGGCGGCCACCCTGGACGCCACCGTCTTCCAGGTCTCCCTGCTGACCTTCCTGGCCTGGCTGCCGTACCTGATCTTCTCGCTGCCCGCCGGGATGCTGGCCGACCGGGTCGACCAGCGGCGGCTGATGATCGCCTGCGACCTGGGGCGGGCGGCGCTGATGCTGGCGATCCCGGTGGCCGCGCTGGCCGGCGCGCTCACCCTCACCTTCCTGTACGTCGTCGTCGCGCTCGGCGGAGTGCTGACCGTGCTCTTCACCGTGGCGTACAAGAGCTGGCTGCCCCGGTTGGTGGCGGAGGAGCACCTGCTGGACGGCAACGCCAAGCTGACCATGAGCCAGGACTTCGCGGAGCTCATCGGGCCGAGCCTCGGTGGCGCGTTCGCCGGCCTGGTCGGCGTGGCGCGGACGTTCTGGACCAACGGGGTCGCCTTCGCGCTGAGCGCGCTGACCCTGCTGCTGATCCGGCACCCGCCGGCCGGGCGATCGGCGGACAGCGAACGGGTGCCGCTGCGCGCCGCGCTGACCGGCGGGCTCACGTTCGTCCGCCGGCAGCCGATCCTGCTGAAGATCCTCGCGTGTACGACGACGTCCAACTTCTTCGTGATGGCGACCGGCTCGATCGAGGTCACCTTCATGCTGCGCGAGCTGCACGCCTCGCCGCCGATGGTCGGGCTGGTCTTCTCGGTCAGCGCCGTCGGCGGGCTGCTGGCGGGGGCGTCGGCGAGCCGGCTGACCCGCCGGATCGGCTCGGCCCGGGTGATCTGGGTGGCGATGGCCGCGCCCGGACCGCTCTACGCGCTGATGCCGTTGGCCCGGCCCGGGTGGGGCGTGCTCGTCTACGGCGTGGGCCTCGCGGCGTTCTCCGCGAACGCGGTGCTGTTCAACGTGGCGGCGATGTCGTACCGGCAGCGGATCACCCCGCCGGACCTGCTCGGCCGGGTCAACGCCGCGTTCCTGTGGATCTGTTTCGGGGTGATCCCGCTCGGCGCGCTGCTCGGCGGCACGCTCGGAAGCCAGTTGGGGCTGCGACCGGCGCTGTGGATCTGCGTCCTCGGCACCTGGAGCGCGTCGCTCTTCGTCGTCTTCTCCCCGCTGCGCCGGATGCGCGACTTCCCGACTTCCTGAACGACGCGAGGGCGGGCGGGCACCTCTCGGTGCC
>JBARAE010000399.1:0-6978 GCA_049791715.1 Micromonospora sp. | reverse complement strand
TCCCGACCACCCCGCCCACCTCGGCGACGCTGCGCCGCCAGGCCTCGGCCCGGCTCGCCGCGTCCCGGCGGCGGGCGAGCAGCGCGGTCAGCAGCACCGCCACCGGCAGCGCGATCAGCGTGGCGAGCAGCACACCGCCCCAGTCGTGCCACACCTGCGCCATCCGAGCAGCCTAGTCGTCGCCCGCCCGCTCGGAGGCGCGGTCGCCGCGGCTCAGCGGTGGTTGAGCCCGGAGAGTCGCAGGGCGAGCCGGTGTCGTGCGGACGGCATCGCGGAGACCGTCCGGAGCAGCAGGTTGCGCAGCGGACGACCGGCCGGTGGCACGGTGGCGAGCCCGGTCAGCCGGTCGGCGAAGCCGGCCACCTCCTCGGCGAGTGGCCGCCGGGCGGCGGCGTACTCGTCGAGGAGCGTGTCGGAGCGGCCGGCGAGCACCTCGGCCAGGGTTTCACCGAGCGCCACCGCGTCGCAGATGCCGAGGTTCATCCCCTGGCCACCGGCCGGGCTGTGCACGTGCGCGGCGTCCCCGGCGAGCAGCACCGGCCCGGCGCGGTACGCCTCGGCGACCCGGTGGTGGATGCGGAACCGGGAACCCCAGAGCAGCTCGGTGACCCGGTCCGGTCGCCGGGCAGGCCCCCGCTCGTCCAGCAGGGCCTGGAACCGCTGCGCGTCGGGGTCGCGGGGCGCGTCGGGGACGGTGGCGACCAGCCGGACCGCGCCGTCCGGCAGCGGCGCCCAGACCAGCGGGCCCTGCCGGGCCAGGAAGAGCGACACCTGGTCGCGGGGCAGCACGCTCTCCACCCGCACGTCCGCGAGCAGGAACGACTCCCCCCGGTCGGCCGGCCCGGCGAACCGGATTCCGGCCAGCTCGCGCACCGTGCTGTGCATGCCGTCCGCGCCGATCACCCAGCGGGCCCGGACGGTCGCGCCGTCGGCGAAGTGGACGGCCGCGCCGGCGGTGTCGGGGGTCAGGCCGGTCAGCTCGTATGGCCGGAGCACCCGACCGCCGAGCGCGCTGAACCGTTCGGCGAGCACCGCCTCGGTCTGCGCCTGGGAGACCAGCAGCGCGTACGGGTAGCGGGACGGCAGCTTGCCGAAAGGGACGGTGAGCAGCACCCGGTCCCGATCCCGCACGGTGAACTGTCGCGAGTGCAGACCGCGGCCCGCCAGCGGCGCCGCGACGCCGATCCGGTCCAGCACCTCCAGGGTGTGCGCGTGCACCACGGCGGCGCGGGAGGTGACGGGCGGCCGATCCAGCCGGTCGACGACGGTCACGTCGACACCGCGCTGGGCCAGGGTCGCCGCCACGGTGAGGCCGGTCGGCCCCGACCCCACCACCAGGACGTCCGTACGATCGGGGAGCATGTCCCACCTCCGGATGCCAACAACTGTTTGCCAACGGTTGTTGACAACATTAGGCGTGGTGGACCGATGAAGTCAACGCCTGTTGGCCTACAGTCGTGGACATGACTGCCGCACCTCGCGCCCGCCGCTCGGACGCCACCCGCGCCGCGATCCTGCGCGCCGCCCGCGAGCGGTTCGCCGCCGACGGGTACGACCGGGCGACCATCCGCGCCATCGCCGCCGAGGCGCGGATCGACCCGTCCATGGTGATGCGCTACTACGGCAGCAAGGAGGGACTCTTCGCCGCGGCGGCCGAATTCGACCTGCGCCTGCCGGCGCTCGGCGACGTGCCCCGCGAGCGGGTCGGTGAGCTGCTCGTGCGGCACTTCCTCGATCGCTGGGAGGGGGACGAGACCCTGGCCGCGCTGGTCCGGACCGCCAGCACCAACCCCGGCGCGGCCGAACGGATGCGGACGATCTTCGCCGACCAGCTCGGCGCCGCGACGGCCCAGATCCTGGCCGACCCGTCCGAGGCGTCCCGGCGAGCCGGGCTGGTGGCCAGCCAGATCCTCGGGCTGGCCCTGACCCGGTACATCGTGCGGCTGCCACCGGTAGTGGACATGGACGCGGCGGAGCTGGTGGCCTGGGTCGCCCCGACCGTCCAGCGCTACCTGACCGGCCCGACACCGGCCTCGGAATGACGAACGGCCGTGGTCACCGTCGTGACCACGGCCGTTACCGGACCCGAGGCGTCAGCCGGTGATGCCGCCCGGCTGGTCGCCCTTCACGACGGGAGCCCGGACCAGGTTGCCCCACTCCGTCCACGAGCCGTCGTAGTTGCGCACCTGCGGGTAGCCGAGCAGGTGGTGCAGCACGAACCAGGTGTGGCTGGACCGCTCGCCGATCCGGCAGTACGCGATCACGTCGTCGCTCGGGCTCAGCCCGAGCTGGTCGGCGTAGATGGCGCGCAGCTCGTCCGGCGCCTTGAAGGTGCCGTCGTCGTTCGCCGCCGACTTCCACGGCTTGTTCACCGCGCCCGGGATGTGCCCGCCGCGCAGCGCGCCCTCCTGCGGATAGTCCGGCATGTGCAGCATCTCGCCGGTGTACTCGCCCGGCGAGCGGACGTCGACCAGCGGCCGACCGGCGGCGACGTGTGCCATCACCTGCTCCCGGTACGCCCTGATCGGCGTGTCGTTCCGCTGCGGCACCGGGTACTCGGCGCGCGGGCGCGCCACCTTCTCCCGGGTCACCTCCCGCCCCTCGGCGATCCACTTCTGGCGGCCGCCGTCGAGCAGCCGTACGTCGGGATGGCCGAAGAGGGTGAAGACCCAGAGGGCGTACGCGGCCCACCAGTTGAAGTTGTCGCCGTAGAAGACGACCGTGTCGTTGCGACCGATGCCCTTGGCGGCGCAGAGCTCGGCGAAGCTCTTCGCGTCCAGGTAGTCCCGGGTCACCTGGTCGTTCAACTCGGTGTGCCAGTCGACCTTGACGGCACCCGGGATGTGACCGGTGTCGTAGAGCAGCACGTCCTCGTCGGACTCCACCACGACGAGGCCCTCGTCGCCCAGGTGCTCGGCCAGCCACTCGGTGGTGACCAGCCGCTGCGGGTCGGCGTACGACTGGAGGCGGGGATTCGGATCACTCGGCACAGGCATGATCCCCAAGGTACGCCCGAATCCACCCTGACGGCCCGGCAACGCAGGTCAGGCTCGGCGGTGCACCAGCCGACCGGCCACCACGGTGGCCAGGCAGGTGCCGTCCTCGGCGAAGACGGCCAGGTCGGCCCGGCCGCCCTCGACCAGCGCCGGGGACCGGGCGGTGTCGAGCATCACGACGCCGTTGCGGGTCGCCGCGGCGCGCAGCTCCGGGTCGGCCACGTGCGCGGCGAGCACGGCGGCGGCACCGCCCCGGAACAGGGCGTGCATCCGCTCGCGGGGAGTGGGCGCGGCGGGCAGCGGCCCGTCGTGCACCAGGGCCGGCCCGAGAGTGCCGGCCCAGCGGCGGACCCGCACCTCCGGGTAGGCGGCCACCAACTCGTCCCGCGACCCGATCGCGACGATCCGGTCGCCGTCGATCAGGACCGCCCCGTCGGCGGTCGGCGCGTCGGGCAGGGTCCGCCGCAGCAGCCGGGCGGCGTGGATGGTGAGCACCGGTCAGTCGGTGATCGGGCCGAGCACCGGACGCTTCGCGGTGATCGTGTCGCCGGAGGAACGGCCGGTCAGCCGCCGCTTGATCCACGGGGCCAGGTGCTGACCGGCCCAGCGCAGGTCGGCGGCGCGGGCCGCCAGCCACGGGGTCGGCGCCGGGTTCGGCGGCACCATCAGCCATTCCTCTTCGCAGCCGACCCCGAGCGCGGTGAGCACCTGCGCGGCGACCCGCCGGTGCCCGGCCGGCGACAGGTGCAGCCGGTCGGTGCTCCACAGCATCGGGTTGAGGTAGGTGCTGTCGGCGTACAGGTCGACCAGGATGGCGCCGTGCCGCTCGGCGACCTCGCCGACGACGCGGTTGAGCAGCGTCACCCGGGGTGCCACGAGGTGCTGGCCGGGCAGCCGGGCCATCACGTCGGCGAACCGGAAGAGGATGACGTCCGCCCCGCCGGAGCGCAGCTCACCCACCACGTCGTCGAACCGGGCGACGAACGAGTCCGGGTCGAACGTGCGGCGCAGCACGTCGTTACCGCCGGCGGCGAAGCTGATCAGATCGGGCTTCATGGCCACCGCGGCCGGCACCTGCTCCGCCACGACGTTCGGGAAGAGCCGACCCCGGATCGCCAGGTTGGCGTACCCGAAGTCCGGACCGGCCTCGGCGGCGAGCCGAGTGGCCACCAGGTCGGCCCAGCCCCGGTAGGTACCGTCCGGGTACGCGTCGTCCATGCCCTCGGTGAAGCTGTCGCCCACCGCCACGAAGCTGCGCCAGCGCACGCCGCCTCCCTCATTCGTTGCCTGCGGCGACCAGTCTGGCATCGGGGGGCCGACGGATGCACCCTGCGGGTACCGACGTGGTGTGGCCCACGTTACCGATGGATGTCACGGGGCAGAAACCGGGCGCTCGGGGGGAAATAATGACGCGCGATCCGATCGGGAGTCCTGAGTGGAGGATGCCCCGATCCCGTCGGACCCGACCGAGGACGCACGCCATGACCGAGGGACCGCCCTCCGTTCCCCCACCGGGACGCCCCGGACCGTACCCTGCACCGCCCGCCCACCCGGCGCCGACCGCGCCGCTGCCCTACCCGCCCCCGGCGGCGTACGCTCCGCCGCCACCACCGGGCAGGCCATCCCGGCGCGGCCTGTGGATCGGACTCGGCGCGGGGCTGCTCGCCCTGGCCCTGGCCCTGGGCGCGGGATCGCTGGTGGTGCTCAGGTCGTACCTCGACAAGCAGGGTGACGTCTCGGCCGCCGCGCTGGACGACAGGTACAACCCGATCCGGCAGGAGAAGATCGAGGCCCTGCTGGCCGAGCACACCAGGGCGCTCACCGAACGGGACGAGAAGGCGTTCCTCGCGGCGTTCGACCCGACCGACAAGGGCCTGGTCGACAAGCAGACCAGCCTGTACCGGAACCTGAGCAGGCTGCCGCTGGCCGACGTCCGCTTCACGTACCGCCACAAGAGCGACTTCCGCCCGGCGGGCGGCGGGCACGAGGTCGACGTGACGGTGGCGTTCGTGCACCGGTTCGACGGCTTCGACCTCGGCCCGGTCGAGGAGTGGTACCGGTGGACGATCGTCCAGGCGGACAAGGATGCCCCGCTGAAGGTCACCCGGGCCGGCGGCCTCCCGGAGGAGCGCAAGCGGGACGCTGTCACCCACTACCCGGCACCTTGGGACAAGTGGCGAGACATCCACGTCGAGCGGACGCCGCACACGCTGCTGATCGTCGACGCGTCGCTACGGGCGGAGGCGCAGCGGTACGCCCCCCTCGCCGAGCAGGCCGCGGCGGACGACCTGGCAGCCTGGCGGGCCGGCGGGGTGAACGCCAAGGCACCCTCGGGCTTCGTCATCTCCCTGGTGAAGGGGCGTACGGAGCTGGGTTCCCTCTACCGGACCACCAAGGAGACCCCGATCGAATCCGGGGTGGCGATCCCGGTACCGCCGGAGGGTGTGCTCAGCAGCGGCCAGAACGGCCCGGTGGTCGGGGCCACCCGGGTGGTGGTCGACGTCCGCGACAAGTACCACTTCACCAGCGGCACCCGGGAGCGGCAGCTGAACCTCTTCCGGCACGAGATCGGCCACGCCCTGGTCGGCAACCTCACCGCCCGCGCCCCGGGCTCGTACCTGCTCGGCGAGCGGGAGAAGTGGGTGGTCGAGGGGTTCGCGGAGTACCTGGGCCACGGCCGGAAGCCCTGGCTGACCAGCGAGCGTACGGCCGACGGGCGGGCGGTGATCCGGGAGATCGGTTATCCGACCTCGCTGCCCGGCAGCCAGGACTTCGAGATGGAGGGCCGGGGCGACCACTACTACTGGCTGGCCCACTCGGCCATCGGCTTCATCGTCGAGCGGTACGGGGAGCAGAAGATGTTCCAGCTCGTGGCCGAGCACTACCGCAGCAGGAAGATCGACGAGGTGACGCGGGACGTCCTCGGGGTGTCGTACGAGGAGTTCGAGAGGGAGTGGGCCGCGTACATCAAGGCCGAGGTGCACTGACGTGAGAGCCGGACGGGTGGCGACACCCGTCCGGCCGCACGACGGCCTGGGGTCAGGGCACGTACGCCAGCAGGGTCAGATTCCGGACGTCGCCGGGCTCCGCCACCTCACCGATCTGCCGGAAGCGGGCGTCCAGCACCGCAATCCCCGTCGCCTGCCGGACCAGCACCTTTCCGTCGGCGGCGAACTGGAGGCTCTCGACCTCACCCGAGGTGGGCAGCTCGACGACCTTGCTGGTGGTGGTGTCCACCACCGTGAAGCTGCCGTCCTGCCGGGACGGGTCGGTGCCCACCCAGCCGATGGAGACGTACCGGCCGTCCATCGACACGCTGCGCGCCTGCCAGCCGTCCCACTTCACGGCCTCGTCCTTCGGCGGCTCGTACTGGTACCGGTGAAAGGTGCTCGGGCCGCTCACGTAAGGCCTTCCACCGTCCTCCACCGCCTCGAGCGCGGCCAGGAACCTGCCGTCGGCCGACCATGCCTGGTCGGTTTCCGTCCCCGGGTCACCCTCGAAGGGCTTGCCAGCTGCCATGTCCACGAGCACCTTCCGGGTGCCCTGGTTGACCATCATGAGGTCTCCCCCCTGCCAGACCAGCGGGCGGGGGCCGAGGCAAACCACACCGGTGGCGAGGGTCCGCTGCCGTGAGCCGTCGATTCGTGAGGTGACCAGAGTGCCGACGCCATCGGTGCCCTTCACCCAGGCCAGCCGCTTGCCGTCGGGCGAGACGGTCATCGAGTTGGCGACGCACTCACCCTTGCCCAGTGGGAGCACATTCACCCCGTGCTGCCCGCTGCGTACGACGTGGATGCGCGCCTCGCTGTCGGTGATCTCCAGGTAGTAGCGGGTGCCGGCGAGCGCGGACGACGGCTGGGCCGGGGATGTGCTGGGCTGGATGTCCGGCGCCGTGCTCGGCTCGGCGGTCGGCGCCGTGCTGGGTTCCGGGGTCGGGGTGGTCTCGACCGACGGCCAGCTGCTGGTGACCGAGGGGCCGGCC
>JBARAE010000398.1:0-1695 GCA_049791715.1 Micromonospora sp. | reverse complement strand
CGGCCGGCTCGGCCTGCGACACGGCCGGCCGCTCCTGCCGGCCGGTGAGCTGCTCGCCGGCCATGCTCGACCGGATCTGTTCCAGTCTGGCCGAGCCGGCCGAGTCGAGGGTCGCCTTCTGGATCTCCAGCATCCGGCCCTCGACGGAGTTGCCGGCCAGTTCGGCGCGGCCCATGGCGTTGGCGTAGCGGCGCTCGATCCGGTCCCGCACCTCGTCCAGTGAGGGGGTGGTGCCGGGGGCGGTCAGCGAGGACATCGACTCCAGCGAGCGGGCCACGCTCTCCTGCATCTTGGCCTGCTCCAGCTGACTGAGCAGCTTGGTGCGCTCGGCCAGCTTCTGCTGGAGGATCATGGAATTGTTCTCCACCGCCTTGCGGGCCTGGGCGGCCGCGCCGAGCGCCTGGTCGTGCAGCGTCTTCAGGTCCTCGGTGGCCTGCTCGGCGGAGACCAGCTGGGTGGCGAGGAGCTGGGCGGACTGCTCGTACCGCCCGGCCTCGGCCTCGACACCCTTCGCCCGCGCCTGGTCGGCGAGGACCAGGGCCTGCCGGGCGTTGGCCTGCAGCTGCTCGACCTCGGTCATCTGCCGGGACAGCTTCATCTCCAGCTGGCGCTGGTTGCCGATCACCGCGGCCGCCTGCTGGACCAGCGCCTGGTGCTGGCGCTGGGCCTCCTCGATGGCCTGCTGGATCTGCACCTTCGGGTCCGCGTGCTCGTCGATCTTCGCGCCGAAGAGCGCCATCAGGTACTTCCAGCCCTTGACGAACGGGTTCGCCATCTCCGCGTTGTCCCCTCAGTAGCGTCGCTCCGCCTCGACCGTGCCGGGCGCGGCCGACCGGCGGGCCGCGCGGCGTGTCTCCATCGTCCCAGTCGGGCGCCACACCGGCATCCGTACCTGCGAGCGGAGCGCTCGCGCAGCCCTGATCAACCCTACGCGGAAGGGGCCACCCCGGCCACGGAGCGACGCGGCGCGCGAATCAGGCGGCGCAGACGACGTCCCGGTCCGTGGGGCGGACCCGGGTGGTGCGCAGTGTGGCCTTGAGCGGAGAGTCCTGGCGAACCTGGACGGCCACCGCGCCGTCGGACGTCACCTGGCGGACGCTGCGGTTCGTGGCCTTGCTGACAGCGGCCGGGGCGACCGAGGTCGACTCGACCGGCTCGTCGGCGACCGGTACCAGCCCGGGCATCTGCTCGGCCAGTGCGACCGTGTCGCTGACCTCGCGAAGCAGCTCGGACAGGCGAGCGCCGAGGGCGTCGCAGATCGCGGCCAGCAGCTCGCTGGACGGCTCCTTCTGGCCGCGCTCGATCTCCGAGAGGTAACCGAGGCTCACGTTGGCGGCGGAGGAGACCTCGCGGAGGGTGCGGTGCTGCCCCTGCCGGCGCGCCCGCAGAGCGTCACCGATCACACGGCGTAGCAGGACCATCGCACCTCCCCCTCACGGGACCAACCATCTCCGCAGCCGGCACCGGACGCGGGCGGGCCGCTCCAGCGCCGACGTCGACCGTCGGAGCCTTCCCGCAACCGTACCCGCTGCCCGCCCGGGCGACATCCCGCCCCGCCCTGGAATCCCGCCGATCCGCGGGGACCACGGTCGGGTACGGGCGCCGACGGCGTCCCCGCCACCGGGCGTGTCGGCCTCCGGCCGCCGGTGGTCACCGGCTGCCGGCACCGGCCGGGTCGGCGGCCAGTGTCTCGTC
>JBARAE010000397.1:0-2308 GCA_049791715.1 Micromonospora sp. | reverse complement strand
GCTGCTGCTCGACGCGGGCCGGCCCGTGCTCACCGGCGATGTCGGGGAGTTGCTCGACGGCCACGTGCGGCTGACCGGACCCCGCGCGGACCAGCCACCTGGCCCGGGCGCGATCGTCCAGGCGCAGCACACTGACCGCCAGTCCACGTTCGTCCTCCGGCAGCCAGCGTCACCGACGGCGCACGCTGTCGTCGCCCCCGGCTGGACCGCCCAGCGCGTCACTCTGGACGAGCTGATCCTGACCTACCTCAAGGCATCGTCCACGGCACGACATGATCTGGAGACAGCAGCATGAGCCCGGTCACCCACGCGCCTGCCGCCACGAACCGCCGAGACGATCTCGTGTCCGCCGGGGGCGTGCGCGGTCTGCTGTGGCTGACGTGGCGTCAGCACCGCTGGGCCCTGATCGGCACGCTCGTCCTGGCCGCGGTCCTGGTGGGCTGGATGACCTACCTGTCCATGGAACTGACAGACCTGTGGCACCAGTGCGGCAACGCCTACTGCCCGGAGAACTCCCCACAAGGCCAGCGGCTGGGCGGGTCCTCGCGTTTGGTCCTGACCTTGGCTGCCCTGTCCCGGCTGGTGCAGTACATGCCGCTGCTGATCGGCGTGTTCATCGGCATCCCGGTGCTGTCCAGGGAACACGAGCAGCGAACCCTGCTGCTGGCCTGGAGCCAGGACGTCTCCCCGGGACGCTGGCTGTGGACCAAGCTGGTCATGCTCGGCCTGTTCGTGGCCGCCGTGACCGCGGCCGTCGCCGGCGTCAGCGACCACCTGGCACACCTGGAAACCCAGGTCGCTCCGGGAAACCTGTTCGAATACCTGCCGTTCCTGAACACCGGCATGCTGCCGGTCGCGGTCAGCATCTGCTGGTTCGCGGTCGGCGTCGCACTCGGCGCCGCGGTCAAACGCACACTCCCCGCCGTGTTCGGCCTGATCGCGGGCTTCATCGGCCTGACATACCTCGTCCAGTGGTGCTACCCCACCCTCCTGAAACCGCTGTCCGCACACCTGCGAGTGGGCGGCCCGGACGGCGGTCTGTTGCGCGACAACGCCCTGGTCGTCAAGGGCGGAATGATCGAATACGGTAGCGACGGGCCGTCCGGCGCCTTCGACGCCTCCGGGCGCCAGCTCAGCGGCGTCGAACTGCAAACCCTCTGCCCGCCCGACAACGGTGCCGGCACGATGCTCTCCTGCTACGTCAACAACCATCTCCAGCAGCACCTGCAGTACCAGCCCGGCAGCCGAATTCCCGACTTCCACCTGATCGTCGCGACCGGCTACCTGAGCCTGACCGCGGTGGCGCTCGCCGCCGCCTGGTGGATCGTCCGCCGCACCAACCTCAGCGCGGGCTGACCCGGCTACCGGGGTGCCGCACCCCTCGGCAATGGCCGCGCCGTGCCGCAGGGCGCGACAGATACGGAAAATCCGAACGGGATGGTCGACCGGAAGGCCGGCCGACCATCCCGACGACGCACTGTCCGCTCGGGCCGCAGACAACACGCAGCAGTTGCAGCTCGTCAGGCAAGACGTCCTCCGGGCGTAAAGCGGCGACCCGGGCACCGGTTCTCGGCGCAGGCGCCGCCGTCGGGTCCTGACCGGCCAGGTTGCATGGGGTACGCAACGAGCGAATTCGGAGTCACATTTGCCCGTTGCTTCTCGCCGACCGCGGTGGCGGCTCCCTGGCAACTGCCGAGCCAGGCTGCCCCCCGGTTACCGAATTTGCCGCTGACCGAGCGTCTTGACCGGCATCGAGAATCGCATGCCCCAGCGAAGGCGGCACGCCGGTTACGCACTGTGACAGTCGAGCCCGGAAAGAGCCGGCCAACTGTCACCCTTCAAGTGAAGCCGATGTGTAACGGATCAAGTGGAGCCCGACACCGGAACTGAGGCAGTGTGATCCGACAACTGATTGCGCGACACATCTCCGCCACATGATGCGCAACCGGGTGATGAAGCTAGGGGCACATCGATGCGCCTCGGGACGTGCGGATCTGCCGATGAGCGGTCGTCGTGAGATGGGCATCCCGCGTGCCTGAGTCGGGTGCACGTGCTGTGTGAGTAGGACCCGGGTGCGGGGCCGATCGCGCCTGGCAATCTGAGGGACCTCCGAAAGAGGAGACCCGAACTACGATGAGCCCGGCTCGGCGCCCGGTCTCAGGCACATCCACCCTTCCGCGCGCGAATTCGGAGGCACCTTGAAGCTCTTGCTTACATCAGGTGGCGTCACGAACCCCAGCATCCACTCGGCGCTCGTGCAGCTTCTCGGCAAGCCGATCGGCGACGCCAATGCCCTCTGCATTCCCAC
>JBARAE010000396.1:0-6643 GCA_049791715.1 Micromonospora sp. | reverse complement strand
GCGATGGGCGTGCCGGCACGCTTCTACCGGCCGTTCGCGGTCGAGCTGCGAAACGCTGGATTGGCCGTTTACGTGGTGGACCTGCGTGGTACCGGCACCAGCTCACCGCGACCCAGCCGGGCCTCCCGGTACGGCTACCCCGAGCTTGCGACTGATGTCGGTGCAGTTCAGGCAGTGTTGAAACCGCGGCTGGAGGGCCGGCCCGTGGTGCTGCTCGGCCACTCGTTGGGTGCACACGTGTGCCTGCTGCACCTGGCGTCGACCGGCGGGGCCGGGATCGCGGGCATGGTCGTGGTTGCCGCCGGGCTGGCGTACTGGCGGACGTATCCCCGCGCACGGGGTGTGCTCACCCTGATGCAGACGCAGGCCCTCGGGGCCGCCGCGGCGCTTCTCGGCGTCTGGCCCGGTTGGGGCTTCGGCGGTCGTCAGTCGCGCAGGGTGATCGGCGATTGGTCATACACCGCCCGGCGCGGCCGGTACCCGATGCTGAACGGCGTCGATCCGGAGACCGCCCTCGCCCAGTTACGGACACCGGTGCTCGCCGTCAGCGTCGAGGGCGACCGTTACGTACCCGCGCCGGACCTCGACCACTTGTGCGGCAAGCTAGCGATGGCACCGGTCGAGCGGATGCACCACACGGCGACCCAGGCGGGAGCTGCACTGAACCACTTCAGCTGGGTACGGGCCGGTGGTCCACTCGCCCGCAGGGTGACGGAGTTTGCGGGCCAGCTCTGAGGCCGCTCACCCGCGATCCCGCCGGTCGCATTTGGCGAGCAGCCAAACCGGCGAATAGGAGCCGACGGTTGCGATCTGCGACGGGGCGCCGGCCATGAGGCACACACCGTGGACGAGCGCCGGGTGCCGACTTGGGATGCGTGGTCGAGGTAGGGGCGACAGTCGTTACCTCTCTCAGTGCTCCGCGTGGCGGCTGCTCTCGCTTAGTGCTGTCCGTCGGTGGCCATATGTCCACAGCACAAGCTTGGAGGCGCCCCAGACGGCTACTACCCAACTCGTCGGTAGCACCCATGCCGAGAGCCATGCCGCGCAATCCGCCGCGCCAAGCGGTGCCCACCCCGGCTGCATGGACTCAGAGGCCAGCGCCGCGAACCACGCGAACGCGAAGCCACACAGCACGGGCACCACGACGCGATGCAACAGGACCGCCGTGACGAGGGCCGTTGCCAGCCACAGCGACGCTCCCGACAATTCAGCGGCACCGCGGGCGCCGCGTTCGATGGGGGAGACCTCCCCGCCGTATGACGCGTTCATGAAGACTACCCACAGGGATCGCGCGGTGCCCGGCAGGGCCAGGATCAGCAGGACCCAGGGCCATGCCCAGTGGCCCCGCCTGCCGGTGAGGGAAGACCGTGCGATCGCGGCATCGCCGTGCTGCTCGCTATCAGCTGCGCTGGTCATGCGCCGAGTATTGTCCGGCACGGACACAATCACCTGAGGCGAGGTACTTAGGTAGCGCCTGGCACCTGCTCGTTGACGCGGGCCGCCACCAGCTGGCCGCAGCCGACAGCTTGAGACCGCATCCCCCTAAACGGCAGTCGGCCTTGGTCGCCGGCGGAACGGCTGCCGACAGCAACGCTGACAGCAACGCCGCCGGACGGCGGCACACTGACGAGCGCTGGCACGGACGAAGCTCCGAGCGTGCAACCGTCGCCGGACGTGTGTGGACGCGACGCACAGAGCTTACAAACGAGAGGTCGTGGGCGGCTCGCATGCGCGACGCGTGGTGGCTTGGTCCCTCTGCTTCCACCAGGCCGTGAGGACGGCAAGGAGAAAGAGGCAGCTAGGGCCTGCGAAGACCACCAGACCGAACTCGATGACCGGCGCGCCGTCCATCGGCTGGTCTACAACGCCGAGAATGCCCCGGCCGCGTGGGCACACAGGGGGCACAGGGCACCATCAAACGTTGTCGAACCAGGGAGTAACCACGGCAGCCTCAGACGCCCCGTGAGCAGCTATGGGGCAAGGTAAGCCCAGACGGGAGGGCCACCCTGAGTTCCGCTTCAACGTCTGACCCTTGAACAGTCTTTCTAGGTGCCCTCGTCCTGGCTCCGCTCCGGATGGGCACCATTGACCATGTCGTGGCCAGGCGTACTGATGCAGTGAGCTCCCGGCTCGGCACCACACACTGGACACGGGCGGTACTCCTCGACCGGTCCCAGTTGGTAGCCCATGGCACGGGCGGCGAGCGTGACATCTCTGGCCGCGTCGTGCAACGAGTCGTCCCGGTGTCGAACGGCAGCCTTGTGGATCGTGCAGATCGCGCTCCGCGCGTGTTCTAGGGGTTCGGACACGGCGAGTACCTCCCCCACTAGGGAGGCGACAAACCGGCACGCGACCAGGACGAGGATGCCGGGCAACGGCGAAGCTGGGCTAGGGCGTCAGCAGGCCCTGGCAGGCCGATCGGTAGCGACCAACGGCGCCCACTGGTGATGACCGGTGGAATGAAGGAGCGGCCGTCACGGGGGGTACGGCCGCTCCGTCGCGAGACGCTATCGGACCCGGTACGGCGACGGAAGGCCAGGGTAGAGGTTGAACGGTAGCTAGCCCTGCTTGGCGTGGTCGATCAGTCGGGTAAGGGCGTAGCGGAGGACGCGCGCCTGGCCGAGGTCCAGCAGGCATTGGCACTGTTCCTCGCCCATCCTGATGTCGAGGCCGATACCGATGAGTGGCCCGTCGGGTAGGTCCTGCTGCCACAGGAAAGCCCCGACGTCGACCGGGTGGTGGCCCGGCCGTGACGTGGCCCAGAAGCGAGAGCGGTGGATGCCGTTGTGGTGGCTGACGCACCAGGAGGGATGCCCGGCGGCCATCGGCCCACATGCCTTTCTGGTAGTCGTCCGACTTGGACCGGTCGAGCTGCGGGAGGTGGCCGGGGTGGGTTGGGGTGACCCATGTGGGGAAGCGCCCACCCCGGCCGGTGACCGGCCCGGCAAAGCCGATCGCCCTTCAGGCGACAGTCGGGCAGATTCCGTTACAGCCAGCCCGGAAGGACCTAAACCGGGTAGCCGCGTGGTCACGGGCATGAAAGCGCGCCAGCGGACAAGTTGGGCGACCAGCGCTGCTCGGCATCGGACGTACCCGCACGGCACGCCCAGGTTCAGCCGAAGGTTCCTGCCCGTGTGACGCCTTCGTCGGCTTTGCCGCTTAGACGAGATGACCGACCGCCTATTGCCCTGCCGGCCTGCCGCGTGCCGTCCGGCCGACCGAAGGAGAACCGTATGCAGTGGATTCGCCCGAACCGATGCGATAACTCCGGCCCGAACTGCCTCGAAGTTGCCCTCACACCCGACGGTGGCCGGCTGCTGCGGAACTCCCAGCGGCCGGAGGTCGCGATCAAGGTTGACGCGCAGGAGTGGTCGGCCTTCGTCGACTCTGTGAAGGCCGGCCAGAACTTCTGAGTGGGTGGGTGGCGGGGCGACCCGGGAACTCATGGAAGACGGGCCGCCCCTTCCCATCTTGCAGAACTAGAGCGCCTATGGAGGGATGTCCCCGGATTTCTAGTGCCGCCCGCACTGACCATTGACCGAGGCCAGCCCACCGCCGACTTCCGGCTACCAGGTCGCGGCGGGATGTTCAACCACCCCCACGGGAAGTCCTCCGATGACGTCCCGCTGCACTCTCCCGGCTGGGACCGGGCGGGGCCGCTGGGGGGTCGGCTGCGGTCCCGCCCGGTCGTGAAGGCCGCGCACCCCGGCCTTCACCACCGACAGGCGTCCGACGTGGATCGCGTGTTACATCCTTCGGATTCGGGCATGCCGGATTTCGCCCTGTGCGGACGGGTCAGGAGTGGTTCTTTGCTCCGGCATGCGACCGTCTATGGGGCGCTCGACTGGCTGCCCTCGGCACGACGGGCCGCCACGGTGGGCGTTGCGGCTGGGTAGCCCGGTGGGCCAGCAAGATCATCGGGCACACGCCGGGCACAACTGACGCCGACAAAGGCTGTCAACCGCTGTAAGGCAGCGGAAGAACCCAGCCAGCTCAGGCCATCGATCCGCCCGATTGAAGTTGATAAGGAGAACGCCGGAGGGGTTCAGGGTTCAAGTCTCCTACGCTCCGCCAACTCCACGGGTGCCGCAGATCGATTAGCACCATCGGAAGACGTTGACGGAGATCATCTTGCTGGCTACGTTGATCATGCTGCGATGTTCTGAGAAAACGGGGGCAGGAGTGTTTGTCGGACTAACCTCGGGTGCGCGCACCCGTTCTACTCGCCGCAGGTTTGTTGCGATGGTCGCGTCGCTGCTTCTGCTGGCCACCGGTTCGGCGCTGGTGGCGTCGCCAGCGTCGCCAGCGTCGGCGGCCGTCGGGCGGGCAGCCGGGGCGAAGGTGCCCCTTCAGCCGGCTATCAGCTTCCCGAACGGGGACAGCGTCTCCGCGGGCGGCCAGGTTGCGATCCGATTCGATGCGAACGGTGACACCACGGTGACCCGGTTCCGGTACAGCGTCGACAACACCAACCTGGACAACGAGGTCCCTGCGGTGCAGGACGGTACGGCCACGGCCACGGTGACGATCGACGCCGGCAACGTGAGCGGTGAGCATCCGGTATACGCGGTGGCAGTCGACCGCCACGGGCGGCTCAGCCCCATGACGCAGGGAACCTTCACGGTGTCTGCGATCTGGAACCTCAAGGGCCAAGCGATCGACGCGACCACCTGGCTTCCGGTGGCGGGGGCGACGATCCGGCTGGAGCCGGCCGGGATCGAGGTTGTCACCGGCCCCGACGGTGGCTTCCAATTCGCCGTAGACCCGGGCCTCTACACCCTCACCGGCACCTACGCTGGGCCGCCCAGCCTCTACGGCAGCCAGCAGCTGCAGCTCGACAACCAGGAGACGTGGTTCGACCTGTACCTCTTCCCGGACTCCGGGAGCTGACGACCAGCCGCCGCACGGTGAAATGGGCCGATGGCCCCGGCGCTCAGCGCCGGGGCCATCGTGTAGTGAAGGCCCCGGCCCTGCGGCCCTCCGGGGCTCGCCGAGCCGCCAAGCCCAGCAGCCAAACCGGCGAGCAGCAGCGGACAATCGCGGACTCAGGCACCAGGAGGAGGACCAAGCGCCGGACCAGCACCCCGGGGCCGACTCATAACGCACAGGTCCAAACCTTGGACGCGGCCCTGCGCTGGGCCCGTCTATTGCCGATGGTGTGCCGCAAGTTCGGGCGCCATGTAGCGGATCACCGGCCCCTTCGGGTCGCGGTAGTCGATGATGATGTCCGAGTCACCAGTTGCCCGTGAATACGCCTCCCCGGATGCATGGTGGCTGACCTCGCTGTCCCGCTGCACTCTGGCAATCACGCTGATGTTCACCCGCCGGACGCCACGGTCGACGTCGGGATCCAGGCCGATCGTTAACATCACAACGGTTGAACTGGAGTCCTGCCGATCCGGTGGCCCACTCCTGGCGTCTTCCGGGTCCGGCCTCATCGGCAGGCAGCGGCAGGCGCGGCCGCGGGCGTGTAACGCCTGGGCGAGGTAGTCAGCCAGGGCGAGGTGGGAGTTGGGGCAGGCCACGGCCACCCGTAGGCCTTTGCCGACTGACGCTGCCACGATCGCGTCGGCTACCGCCGCCAGCACTGTCCGCTCTCGGGCGATTGCGTCAAGATCAGGCACGGCCAGCCCTTCACCCAGCGTTGACCTCACCTCAGTACGGGCGTGATCAACCGGGTGCTTGTTACATCGTCCCGCCTCTGAACCGGAGGGTTAGGCGATCACCAACGGGCTCTGGGTCGCCGTGGTAGTCGCGCCGACCGTCGTGACGAGCTGGCGCTCGGCTTGCAGCCGATACGAGCACGGCCGATAGGCCTGGCAGTCTCGACACCGACGGGAGTCATCATCACACTGCAGATGCCGCCCTGCCACGGCCTGCCACTGCTCCCGGTCCATGTCCACGACGATCTGATACCCACAAACGCGACAGATCACTCCGGCCCCCCGTCCCGGCGGTTACTCGTCCACGGGCCAGCACTGCGCCTGGTGACCGAAGATCGCGTTTGTTCCTACAGGCCCCGGGTATACGCGGTGTCCCCCGAAGGAGTGATTAACGCCGAGCAGCCGGCACGCCGAAGCAAGTGCCGACAGCAGTGAGGCAGCGAAAAGGCAGCACAAGGCTCGCTCAAGGCTGGTTTTGAACGTCAATCAACGCGGCCTGCCACCTGCTGAGCAACGCGTGCCGCTGCAAAGCGGCAGCAGTTGATAGCTTGAGACCGCATCCCCCCGGCGGTGGTCGTGTTGGGGCGGTGCGCGACGTCGATGCTGCTTGGGATAGCCCGTCGGACATGCTCATTCACGAGGGATGCGCGAAAGCAGCCGCTCTCTGGAGAAATCGGGTGGCATCGCCTTCCAGCCCTGCGGCCGGCAGTGAGCCGCAGATGGGTCAGCGGGTGGGCTGGCCAACCCCGGCGGCAACGTCGTGCCAAAACCGAGGCACGCGGAGCGCAGGCTCTCGCTAAGGGACGTCTCGTAACCCCGGTGGCTGTCTGTTGAGGATGATCAACGAGGATCCGTGGGTGCAGGTGATCTCCGCAGCGCGCGCCGAGTGGATCTTCCCGTTCACCGGGCTGACGCCTGCTCAGTTCCGCAAGCTGGTCCGCCTGGTCGCCGAGCGAGGCGGGGACACGATCGCTGACGGT
>JBARAE010000395.1:0-18053 GCA_049791715.1 Micromonospora sp. | reverse complement strand
TCACGTTGGCGCCGCCGGCGAGGCCGGCGTGCAGGGCGATCCAGCCGGCGTGCCGGCCCATCACCTCGACGACCAGGGTGCGGTGGTGGCTCTCCGCGGTGGTGTGCAGCCGGTCGATCGCCTCCATGGCGATGTTGACCGCGGTGTCGAAACCGAAGGTGTAGTCGGTGGCGCCGAGGTCGTTGTCGATGGTCTTCGGCACGCCGATCACGTGGACGCCCAGCTCGTGCAGCTTGGTGGCCACCCCGAGGGTGTCCTCACCGCCGATGGCGATCAGCGCGTCCACGCCCTGCGCGGCGAGGTTGTCCTTGATCCGCTCGACGCCGTTCTCGATCTTGAACGGGTTGGTTCGGGACGAGCCGAGGATGGTGCCGCCGCGCGGGAGGATGCCCCGCACGTCCGCAATGCCCAGCGGCCTGGACAGGCCCTCCAGCGGACCCTTCCAGCCGTCCTGGAAGCCCACGAACTCGTGATCGTAGGTGGCGACGCCCTTGCGGACCACCGCCCGAATCACCGCATTGAGACCTGGGCAGTCGCCGCCGCCGGTGAGCACGCCGATACGCATGATCTGCTCATCCTCCTGGAGCATCAGGTAAAGCCCGGATAAGCCCCAGGATAGGTGTCAGATCAGACCATCGGCGCCGTTGCCGGCCCGGGGCGGGCCGTCAGTGCGCACTGTAGTCGCCGCAGGTGTACGGCGACAGCGCGCCCCGGCGGCGTTCACCCGCCGCAACGGCCTCCGTGGCGCGCAGGCAGGTCACCGCCGGGTCATCGCCCGCCACCGGGCCAGGTTGTGCCGCGCGTCGACCAGGGCGTCGTGCCGGTCCGCCTCGGCGTCCGGCAGCTTCGGCCGACCCCGGTCGTCCCAGAGCTGCCGCAGCTCCTTGGTGAACCGGGGGATCTCCCGGGGCAGCGCCGGCATCGCCCCCCAGAGCTGGGCCAGCACCACGTGGTCGTACGCGGCGTACCACGCCCAGAGCTCCAACTGCTCCCCCGGCCGGTCCCGAATCGGCTCCATCAGGAAGTCGTAGAGGTCGTCGCGGATCCGCTCCCGCGACCGCCAGGCCCGGTCGGCCGGCGAGGGGAGCTTGTCGAGCACGTTGCGGCGCACCCACGGGACGGCACGGGAGTCGTCGAACTCGGTGGAGACCGCGTAGAACTCGCGGCCGTACTCGTCGACGACGCCGATCGACACAAGGTCGACGATGCGGCCGTCCTCAATGAACTCGCAGTCGTAGAAGTAGCGGTAGACCATCGCCCGCCATCCTCGCCCACCGCCGTCGCCGGCCGGCCGGCGGGGCACCCGGTGCGCGCAGCACCCGCAGCGTCCCAGCTCGGGCGTGGTCACGGAAGTGCCGACAGGGGTGTACACCACGCGACGAGGCCGTCATGATCTGATGTGTACCGCTACCGGACGCCGAACCGGTTCTCTGGCTCGTACCGGGGGCTGTCAGGTTCACCCGGCTGCGAGTTGTGGTCCTTGACCGGGGAGGGGTTGGGCCGTGGAGGTTCGCCTGCCGGAGCCGGGTGACGCGCTCACGGGCGTGGACATGTTCGCCGGGCTCGAACCGGAGGTGCGACAGCGGGTCATCGCCGCGGCGGTGCCGCGCACCTACCGCAAGGGGCAGTTGCTCTTCGTGGAGAACGATCCCGGCGAGTCGCTGATCGTGCTGCGCCGGGGCGCGGTAGCGGTCTTCCGCACCGCTCCCACCGGCGAGCGGGCGGTGCTGTCGGTGGTCCGTCCGCCGGACGTGCTGGGCGAGGTCTCGCTGCTGGACGCCTCCACCCGGTCGGCGTCCGCGGAGGCGATCGAGGACTGCACCGCGCTGGCGCTGTCCCGCCCCGCCTTCATGGAGCTGGTCCACTCCAACCCGCGCATCCTGGACGCGGTGATGCGCTCGCTCGGCGGGCTGATCCGCCGGCTCACCGAGCAGAACGCCGACCACGTCTTCCTCGACCTGCCCGGGCGGGTGGCCAAGACCCTGGTCCGGCTGGCCGGTGAGAGCCAGGCACCGATGATCACCATCGAGCTCAACCAGAGCCAGCTCGCCGAGATGGCCGGCGGTTCCCGGCAGAGCGTCAACCAGGCGATCGGCTCGTTCGCCAGCCGCGGCTGGCTGCGCACCGAGGGCCGCCGGATCGTGGTGACCGACGTCGGTGCCCTGCGCCGTCGCGCCGGCATGAACGACCGCTGACGTCCCTCTCGCCACCGGGCCTTGCGGTTCCGTCCTGGCCGGGTGGACCGCCGCCGGATCAGGCGGCGACCGGCTCCTTCACCGGCTCGGGCGCGGCCTGCTGGTGCTTCACCTTCTGCGCGTACATGTCGACGTACTCGCGGCCGGAGAGCTCCATCAGCTCGTACATGATCTCGTCGGTGACGGCCCGCTCGACGAACCGGTCACCGGCCATCCCGGCGTACCGGGAGAAGTCCAGCGGCGCGCCGAAGCGGATCTTCACCCGCTTGATGTTGGGGATGAGCTGGCCGGGCGGCTGAATCTCGTCGGCGTTCAGCATCACCACCGGGACCACGGGGGCGCCGCTCTCCAGGGCCAGCCGGGCCACCCCGGTCTTGCCCCGGTAGAGCCGCCCGTCCGGCGAGCGGGTGCCCTCCGGGTAGATCCCCGCGATGCCGCCGGCCCGCAGCACCTTGAGCTGGGTGTCCAGGGCGGCACGGGCGGCCCGACCACCGGAGCGATCCACCGGGATGGTGCCGGTGCCGACGAAGAACATCTTGGTCAGCCAGCCTTTGATGCCCTTACCGGCGAAGTACTCCGCTTTGGCGACGAATGTCACTTTTCGCTTGACCATCAGCGGCGTGAAGATCGAGTCGGAGAAGGACAGGTGGTTGCTGGCGAGAATCACCGGACCGGTGCCCGGCACGTGGTCCAGGCCCTCGACCTGCGGACGGAAGATCAGCCTCAGCAACGGGCCGAGGATGATGTACTTCATCAGCCAGTACAGCACCGGGGTCCTTCCAGGCGGGGGCGGCGACACCACCGCCGCCGGGAGCCGAGGGCACCGTTCCCGGGCCGCCCGGGACGCCGTGGCGAGCGGAACTGTCGGGGATGAGCCTACGAACGGGAGCGGCACGCCACAACGCACTCCCGGAACCGGGTGCTGACGTGTCACGATTCAGCGGGCGTTGGCCGTCCGGCTCCAGCCGGCTCCATACGGCCTAACCCGTCTGACCTCGGCTCCGTCGCTGCTCGATCCGGCTCCGTGCGGGTCCGTCGCCGACCATCCGGCTCCGTCCCCTAGCACCGGCCCTAGCAGCTAGGGCCGGGCGCTCACGTCAGCTCGCGCTCTGGTTGTAGATGTCGAACACGACCTTCGTCACCTGAGCCAGGTTGTGCAGGTTCTGCGGAGCGCCCTCCAGCAGGCCCTTTGCCCGGTCGATCAGCGACTTCACCCAGCCCTTGTTCGGCTCGGCCTTGGCCGCCTCTCGCTCCAGCGCCGCAGCGACCTCCTCGTACTCGGGCTGCTGCTCCGCCGGCAGGAGCTGACCGAACTCGCGGAGCGCCTTCGCGAAGATCGCGAGCGCCTCGACCTGGTTCATGTTGGTCTGGTTCTGCGCGACGTCGCGGTTCGCCACCGCGAGCTGACCGTTGTTGTTCCCCATGATCGTGACGTTCACGCCGGCCCCGTCCCCCCGGTTCAGGTAGTCCACAACCCCTCCGTACTGCTCGATGCACTCCGTCCCGGCCGGCTCGATGGTCGGGGTCTCGTCGGTCCCGCCCAGGAGCCCCCGCTCCCGCAGGAACCGGACCGCCTCCACCAGGTCAGCCGCGCTGAACAGCTCGCCGTTGAACCAGCCGTACGGGCTGTTGACGATCTCGGCGACCTCGGTCGACTCGCCGTTGGCGTCCCGCTCGTAGACCCACCGCAGGACCGCGTCCCGGCAGGCGACGCGACGAGCTCGGTTGTCCTTCCGTCGCTCGATCCGCGCCGCTGCTTCCCGCCGACCCGCTTCGGTAAGCCAGATGCTCAGGCTCATGCCGCGACTGCCATAGCCCATCACCGGGTCCTTGATCAGCCCGGCCCCTTCAAGCGCATCCATCGCCACCGCAACATGCGGTTCGACCAGCGGCACGAACTCTTCGACGCCCACGTCCGTCATCATCTCGGCCACCGACGGAATGAGCCCCGGCTTGTCCTTCGAGTAGGCGTAACCCCAGTCCAGCAGCCAGCCGGCGACGAGTTCCAGCTCCGACCCGGTGACCGACCCCCCGCCGGCACCGTTGCCACCGCTGCCGTTCGCGACGCCCCCACCGCCGGTCATCTCCGCCTGGACCGGCACCCGGACCGGGTACTTCTTGAGTTCCTTCTCCAGCCTGCGCTGCATCTCCCGCAACCCTCTCGGGTTGGGCTTGAAGCCGCTGCCCACGTTGCCCCCTCGGCGACTGATCCCATCGACCAACCACCGTATAAGCGGGGTCTGACAAGACCAGCGCGCTGGCTGCGGCCGAGGAACCAGGCCGCCCACCGGCACGGGTACCCGGAGGCGTCCCGGAAGCCCTCAGACTCCTCCGGAAGGCCCACCCCACCCTGAATCCCGACCGAGCGCCACGAGGCCGCCGGGAGCCACGGGAGACCCACGAGCGACCCCACCGGAAACACAGACCGGCCCCCGCGCGAGGGAACGGGGGCCGGGGTTTCTGCCGGTCAGTACGTCGTGTGCTGCGAACCCTCGACCGTCTTCGTGTGCGCCTCACGGCTGCGGGCGTCCGCCGCCTCCTGCCGCGACCGCTCCCGGTCCAGCGCCCGACCCGCCGCCGCGACGTTCTCCGTCGGCTGCACCTTGCCCATCGCCGTCGCGCGCGGCGACCGCTGGCCGCCTCGAACCACCTTGCCCATTGCCGTCACTCCTGTCCCTGGTCGAGCTTCCGACCCACCCGGTCGGCCGCCTTGGTCGCCCACTCCGAACGCGAGAACTCCGGCGCGTAGCTGCCAGCCGGCAGCTTCTGCGTCGCCTCCCGCACCCACTCCCGACCGTCGTCGCTGCTGCCGAGCACCTGCCGCATCCCGTACTCGGCTTCCTCCTGGTGCCGCCGCACCAGCTCGGCTGGCGACGGGTACAGCCGCTCCATCTCCTGCTGCCGCTCGGCTGCCTGCCGCCGGGTCAGCTCCTCCTGCTGCCGCCGGCTCAGCGGCGGCGGGGTGTACCTGCTCCTGGTCTTCGGCATCGGTCAGCCCTCCTGCGGGGTCAGCGTCTGCTCGGCCAGGCACTTCGCCCGGCGCACCTCGGTCAGCTCCTTGCTGAGCCCGTCGATCCGCAGCGCCACGAACTGGTCGGGGACCCCGCGCTCCTGGGCGCGGCGGTTCTCGCACTTCGGGTGTTGCAGCTCGGCCATCTTCGCCTCGACCAGCCGCTGCATCTGCTGGGCGGTGGCCAGCTCGGCGGTCAGCTTTTGCTCGCGAACGGTCGCCCAGTCCAGGGCGGCGGTCGCGTCGTCCTGCAAACTCATGCCTCAGTCCTCACATCGAATGTGGTTCGGTGCCTGTCGGGATTGCCCTGGGCGTCCGTGGCGAGGGTGCGGGTCGGGCGGGCTCGGTGAGCCGGGCCGACCGCTGGTCTGGGCACGGTCTTGCTGATCGGGCAGGGCGGTCGGGTCGTCGTCGCTGCGGGACCTCGCTGGCCAGGGCGGGGTGCGGCAGCCGTTCCGGGTCGACTCGACCGAGATCGAACGGGTGTTCCAAATTCTATCAATCCGGGTGGCCTCCGAGCATGGGTTCATCTCAGCGTCTGCCGCTCCGTCGGTGGCGCAGCCGTGGTGGCTGCGGTTGGCCGTCCAGGGCCGATGCCCTCGGACGCTTGACCAATGTGGGCATACTGTCCGGCGTGCTTCTCGCTCCGGTGCCGACCCCGTCGCCTACGGCGGTGGTATCGCCGTCACCCGCTTTGACGGACGCAGTGCCATCGCTAACCACCAGCCCGATTCCCACGCCGTCGGCTACCGGACTCCTTAACGTCGTCGACCACTCGACCGGGTTTTTCGACAAGATCACACTCGGCTCGTGGCCCGACTGGGTTGCGGCCATCTTCACGTCGGCCGCGTTCATCGTGGCTGCCATCACGTACATGCGAAGCGTCGAGGAACGGCGCGAGTCGCAAGCGCGGCTCGTCTACTCCAAGCTGGTCGGTCTCAAGTTCCACGAGCCGGGTACCGAGTTCGACATGTTGCCCCATGGCGCGAAGTCCGGCTGGACCGCAAGTGGCGTGGACATTCTGCCGCCCTCCTCCCCCGAGGAGAAATCCCGCTACATCGCGCTCGTGCCGGTGATCCAGCTCACCGCCGCTGTCCACAACGGCAGCAAGGAGCTCATCGCCCCCGCCAAGGTGCAAGTCGTGAACACCGGCCGGAACTCCACCTACGACACGTTCTCGGCGACAGTCAACTCCGTTGACCCCGAGAGCGAAGAGGTGGTGGACTTCGTTTGGCCTAACGCCGACCACCCTGGGCAGCCTGGCCTCGGCACCACACTGCTCTTCCGTGATGCGAGCGGCCGGTGGTGGCGACGGCATCTTGCCGAACCGATCGAGGCTGTCCATAACGACCCCGAGAACGATGCTCATACTCCAGCCCAGCGCGCCCGATGGGCGGCCAATGCGCGGGCCATGGGGCTGGAACCGTCCCCCGAGCCCAAGGTGCCGCTGCGCGCTCGGTGGCATCGGTTCTGGCGCGAGCGGCGGGGAAAGTCGCCCGTTCCGTAGTCGTATTGGTAACCATGGCACCGGCCGGCGGAGCAATCGTCGCGTCTATGGCTCACCACCTGCCGCTGCTGGGGATCGTCCCGATCATGTCGATCCACGGACCCCGGCGGCGGGGTTGCCTCTTCCATGGGGTCTCCGTGGCCCCTCCCTTGCCCTCCGGAGCCACGGGAGCCGCCTCCCGGGGTTCTGGCCGGGGTGCGGCCAGCGGAGCCTCCGGAGCGGCCTTCCGACGCTTTGGCGTCACAGCCTCGGGAACTGCCGGCGGTGGCCCCGGCGGAGTGTGGAACGGCAACGGGGACCACGCCAACCCGTCCCGCAGCTCCTGCTGCCGCTGGGCGTACGCCTGCTCTACCTGCGCCGCCAGCTTCGCGGATTCCCGAGCCGCGCGCTTCCGCGAGGCAGCCGTGCAACTGCGCTTCGGCGGGACGAACGGCCCCGAGTCCGGACGGCCCTCCCGCACCGCCACCGCCCGCTGCGCCTCGTGCAGGAACTCCACCAAGTCCCGCTCCTCCGGCAGCCGGGTACGCCACCACTCGACGCAGGTCGACCCGCAGACGTCGTGCGTCGCCCTACCGCCGGCCAACGCGATCGGCACCGGGGCTCACCTCCAACCCGTTCCCGAACTCCAACGTCGCCACCAAGTGAGCCGGCACCCGGACCCCCAGCAGAGCCGCCCGGTCCCGCTCGCACTGCAACACGATCCCCAGCACCCGAGTCCGCTCGTTCACCGACAGGTCAGGCTCGGCCAACAGCCGATGAGCCTCCCTCAGAACCCCATCGATCTGGTCCTCGACCCGCCGCCGGATCTGGTCGGCCGTCTCCTCCCCCAGCCGGCGGAAAGCCGCCTCCAGCCGACGCGAGACCGTCCGCGCGTCGACCCCCAGCTCCTTCGCGATGTCGTCCAGACGCAGCCCCTTGCGGCGCAGCTCCAACGCACGAAGCTCCTCCGCCGCACGCTGCAACCGCGTCTTCCCGGCCATCACACCCCCAACCAAGATCAGCTCCGGCGTCCAGGAAAACACACCCACCAGACAGACGCCGGCACCTCCGAGGCCCCTCCGGACACCGCCGTGCAGGGGCTCGTGGCACGTCCCACCGGCTCTGACCTGCGGCGGAGCGCCGCTGCTAGGGGCCGCTGCTAGGGACAGCCCCTCCGGAGCCCACCTCGACAGCCACCGGCAGCCGGCCGAACGTCAGGCGACACGTGCACAGCTCCGGCAGCAAGTTGGCAGCGTCCGGCGGTCTAGGGCGAGGGCTGGACCGCGTTCAGCCAGTCGAAGAGCTGAGCCGCGGCGAGTATGAGCTGGTTGCATTCGTCGCGGTCGACCGTCTCACCTCGATGCGCAATCTTGTTCCGTAAGGCGCTGAGCCGCTTGGCCTTCCTGAACAGCGCTTGGTTAGACAGCCTCAGCGAGACGCCGAACGCCTGGAGATAGAACTGGTCGAGGAGTTTGTCGAGGTCGGACATGGTGCCGAGCCCTTTGACGCGGTCGGGCTTGGCTCGCTCGATGACGATCCGTTTTGCTTTGACCTCGCATGCGATGGCGGCAACCAGTACGGCTCGCTGCGTGTCGACGGTGTCGGCTCCGTAGGCCAGGAACCGGGCATCAGCCAGCAGGGCTTCGGCTGCGGGCGGGTCTCCGGTGAGCACCAGGTCGTGCACGCGGTTGAGCCGTTCAGCGGAGAGCGCAAGGTCGCCGTGGCGGATGATTACGGCTTGCCTGGGGCCGAAGGCCATGAAGCCAGCTCCGGACGCTTCGTCGATCAGGCGGCTGCGGCCGTATTGCTGTGGGACTTCGGCGGTGATGCCTAGCCAGGGCTGTCCTGCAATGGTGCGGACGTGTGACAGCCAGGCATGGGTCAGGCGTTCCGCGACGTCCCTCCCGCGCAACCACAGCTGCTGGGCTTTCTGGCCGAACTCGTGGTGGGGGCCTCCGCGGGCTCTTTCGATGTCTGCGGCGGCCTGTTCTTTGTCCTTGAGCCAGAGCGGCCCGTCAAAAGCGACGCGGACTTCGACTACGTGGACGACGGCTGCCGGTCGGCTGCCGCTTCCCGAGAAGACCCGCGCGCTGCTGACCGCCGCGAGCCGCTCGAATTCCGGTTCGTCGTCTCTGATGAACTCCTGCGAGTGACGGGGCAGGTTGAGGGTGGTGTGGTACCCGTCGAGGTCCCAGGTGTATTGGCTGCCGAGCGTGCTTGGCTCCACCCATACGCCTCGAAGTGCGAATCGGATGATGACGGCCAGCCGGTTGCCGGCGCTCGACATCTCCCCCGCATCGGGGTGGGCCTCCTGGGTGGTCACCGTCTCTCGCTTTCGTGGTGTCTACGGGCTGACTGCTACTCGGTGAGCTTGGGTCGTTTGGCGCGGGCAGCTTGGGCGAGCTGATCGATGTCAATGGTGGCTTGGAGGGGTGAGGGTTTCCAGCCAGTTAGTTCTTGGATGAACCCGCCTCGGTCTCCTCTGCCGGGTCGCCAGAGCTTGTCTGCGACGGGCAGGCGGGTCCATTGGAGGGGTTGGCTGGTCTTGGGGTCGATGGGCCAGGTGTAGGTGGTGAGGAAGTCCGATGGCGGCGGGGGGACATCTCGGCTGGCCCAGTCTTGGAAGGGTGCGGTTTCGCTGGTGCCTCGGCCTTGGACCGACCAGTAGATGGGGACGGTGTAGGGGCTGGGGCGGGGGTTGGTGGGTCGGTTGATGTACCGGTCGAGCCAGCGGTCCCACAGCTCGGTGGCGGTGATCTCGTCGGGGAGCCAGTCGCCGGTGAAGGGGTCCCCGTCGAGTTCCCAGTAGAGGCCGAGGGGGACGGTTCGGATATGGCCGCTGCGGAGGCTGGCGAATTCCCACTCACGGTCGGGGTGGTAGGTGGTCATTGGGCTCGCTTCCTCGTGTCGGGTTGGTGTGGCGCCGGGGCGTGCGGGGCTGCGCGGGTCGGTCAGCAGTCGTGGTGGATGGTCACGGCCGTCTGCTGGGGCGGCTGCGGCTGGAGGTAGACGGGCCTGGCGGTATCGGCAGTCACGTTGCCGTTCGGGGTGCAGAAGGCGACGCGGTGTCGCGTCCTGCCGGTGGGCTGGACGGTGTGGGTTTCGGGGTCGATGTTCAGTTCGGTCTCGGTGACGACTCCGATGGGTAGGTCGCCTCCTGGGTTGGCGATGTGGGCGAGGTTGGCGGGGTGGAACTGTTGGGTCTCCCAGAGGGTCCAGCCGTCGAGCTCGACGATGTGTTGGGCGACGAGCACCCTGGTGTTGGTGCGGGTGCCGTTGTCGTCCTGTGTGGTCTGAGTTTCCCACCTGCCGGCAATCGTCCAGGTCTGCTGCGGGCTTGCCGCGACGACGGGTCGGAACCGCTCGAACAGGTTGCCTACGACCAGGACGGGCTCGGGGGTGCCGCCGTCGGCGGGTGCCAGTAGGAACCGGACCGCGATTTGGCCGCCGTGTTCGGTCTTCTGGGGTTTGGTGGCGGTTCCTCGAAGCGCGTGGAGCTTGCTGTCCATGGGTGGGTTGGTCCTTCCGCGGTTGATGTCGATCTTCGTGTTGGGGGGAGCCTCGGCGGGTGGGAGGAGTGGGCCGTGCGGCGCAAGCCAGCGGGGGCGGGTGGGTGGTGGGTGGGTGGGTCGTCGTTCTTAGACGACCCACCACCACCACTCCCCCCGTGGCGCGGTGGGTTGCGACCCACTCGCAACCCATCGCAACCCACCGACCCACTTATGGGGTGGCTCGGTAGAGGTGGTGGGTGTTGTTCTTGCCGGGCTCCTTCCGTAGCCGTCCCGCCTGGACGAGCCGGTCTACCGCAGCGCGGACCGCTTGCTTGTCGCCTCGGAGCCGGCGGTGCAGCTCGTTGAACCCGATCCCGGGCTCGGCGGCGACCGCCGCCAGGACACGGCCGTCCAGCTCGTCGTCCCGGGTGGCCGACCGGCCGGTCCCTTCGCCTGCTGCGGCCAGCCGGCGGGTGTCCTGGTCGAAGGTGAGCCGCTGCTCCTCGACGTTGACGTCCCGCCCGTTGGCCCACAGGAACCGGTTGGCGTTCTTGTCGCGGGTCAGTAGCCAGCGGACGTCGGCCCAGTCGTCGAGCCTGGTCGCTGCTCTGGCTCGTTCCTCGCCGCGCTGCTGCTCGGCTCGGCCGGTGTGCAGCGGCAGGATCAGCTCCCGAACCCCGGCGCGGTCCTTGATCACGTCCAGGGTGTCGAGGAACTGCCCGACCGCGCTGTTGTCGTTCTCCTCGCCACAGCCGACGTACGCCCTGGCGAACGGGTCGAGCACCCAGACGGTGACCTCCCGTTCCGCGAGCCAACGGACGACCCAGTCTTCGACCTGCGGGTTGGTCAGCGGGAGTCGCGTGCCGCGTAGGTGCAGGGCCACCACCCGGTCGGGGTTCTCGATCTGCTGGTCGCGGAGCCAACGCCGGTACATCGGGGCAGCGACCTCGTAGTTGAAGATCGCGACTCGCCCGCCTTCGGGGTTGACCTGGTACTGGCCGAGGAACGGCTGGTTGTCGACCAGGCTGCGGACCAGCTCGTTGACCAGGGTCGTCTTGCCGGTCTTGTACTGGGCGGTGATGGTGACGTTGCCGTCGAGCGGGATGAGCCGGTCAACCCGGTAGATGACGTCCGAGTCGGGTAGTTGCAGCTCCTCGGCGAGGGTGCCGTGGTTGACCGGCTCTCGCCAGGTCTCGGCGAACAGTTCGTCGCGCAGGAGCTTGTCTGCGTCCCGGTCGATCCGCTTGGCGTTGGCCCTCTCGCGAACGACCTTGGCGTGCCGCTGCTGCTCTCGGGCTGCCTCGGCGGCGTCCCAGACGGTTTGAGCATCGGCCAGCAGCGCGCGGGGCTGATTGGGGAAGAACTCGTCCCACAGCTCCCGCCCTCTGCGGCTGCTGGGGCTGACCTCCCAGGCCGCCCAGGCGCGGAGGAACCGCAGGGTGTCTTCGGCCTGGCAGCCGTCGAAAAAGCTGGGCAATTGGGTCTGCCATTCCCAGTGGTCGTCGGTCGCGCCCGGGTACTGGGCGAAGAACTGGGCCTTCTTCTCGACCACCCAGGCATCGCGTTGCTCGCACAGCTCGCGGTACCGCGCGGGGTCCAGCCCGGGAATGTCCTGTGTGAACGTTTGTCCTGATAGACTGGGGTTTGCCTCGGTAGAGGTGCCTTTGGTGTTGATCGGGTGTTGGGTCGCCCTCAGGTTGTCGCCTTCCGTGGTGGCGGCTTCCTGGGGGCTTCTCGCTACCTGGTCCCGGTTCACGGGGCACCGCCGTTCGTGCCCTCGGTGGCCTCTCCGAGGGCCTGGAGCAGCGCGGCGCGGGTGACGACCAGCCGGCGGCCGAGCCGCAGGATGGGGCACGGGAAGGCACCTTGCCGGGCGAGGTTGTAGCTGGCGTCGCGGCCGAGTCCGAAGCAACTGCCGGCGGTGGGCAGGTCGACGGTGACCGGCAAGGCTCGGACCTGGCCGGCGCTGGGGACGGTGACGTTCACTCGGCCACCGCCTCGAACAGGTCGTCCATCGGGCAGTACAGGACGGTCGCCAGGTCGGGCAGCCGGTGGTTGGCCGGCGTCTTCCGCCCGTTCTCCCAGTCGCACACCGTGGCGGGGGCGACGTTGAGTACCTGGGCGAGCTTCTTCTGGGTGACGCCGAGCCGGGTGCGGCGGGCGCGGAGAGCGCGCGGCGAGAAGCGCCTTCTGGTCATGAGAGTTCTCCCGGTGTCGGGAGCGCACGGCCGAGCCTCCGCCCGGGTGGGCGGTTGATCTCGGCAGTGCCGTCCCTCTACGCGGGACGTCTCGCTGGCAACGCCGTCTCCGGCGTCCCCTCGGGCCGTAGCCGTTGGGCCTGTGCTTCTCCCCGAGGGGGTCCTCTGGGCCACTGTCGCTCTGTTGTGGCTCCAAGTTAATCCTGCGATTAGCCCCGGGGCAATGTGACGTTCGCCCCGCACATCGCGTGTTGCGAGTTCCACGTGAAACAGCAAGGCTCTCTTCGCTGCCGACATATCTAGCGCACCGCTATACCGCCCATAGATTGTGTACAAAGGCGCTCTAGTGGTGGGATTTTTCTGCGGGGCCTTTGTCCCTTACCCACCCTGAGGGGCAAGGGTTCCGCAAATCGAACCCAATTCAAGGAGCGCCCGAAGTGGATCCCGAACCGCGCAACGACGCCAAAGTGCTGTTGCTGATGCCCACCCCGATGAAGACCGACCTCGAACAGTGCGCCCGCCAAGACCGCCGGCCGGTCAACTTCCTGATTCGCGAAGCAATCACCGAGTATCTCGCCCGCCGCGACCAGGAAACCAGCCGATGAAGACCGTAGAGCCCCGAGACCGGCTGGCCGAGCGCGTCGCCCAGGCGCTTGCACTGCGACCTGAGCCGAAACCTGCCCTGCAGCCCCCTAAGCCCGCTCCGATTAAAAACAGCCAGGAGTAGCAAGTGCCCAGCCAGCGCCACCGTGGCCAAGCGTTCCTGCAGTTCGCCGGCCGCCCAGGACAGGCATGCGCCGACGCCGATCCGGACCTGTTCTTCCCGTCCAGCAATGACCAGCCCAAGTCTCTTGAAGCGATCGCTTGCTGTGACGTGTGCGCATGGAAAGCCGATTGCCTCTCTTACGCGCTGACCACAAAGCAGGAATTCGGTATTTGGGGCGGAACCACTTCCGCCGAACGATACAAGATCCTCACCGGGCAGAAGAGAGCAAACCGAGAGCGAGCCAGCCGCCTCGGGTCTCACGGTTCCCTCCCCACCAGGGGCAAATACGACCCCTACACCCCTGAGGAGCGAACCACCCAGGCAACAAAGTGTCTGGCCGTGAGGTGTGAAGGTCTGACGATCAAAGCAATCGCAGCCCGAATCGGGATTTCCTGCATGACCGCCAAGAAGCGAATCGAGCAAGCCCGACGCGAGGCCGAGAAGGCACCAACCGCCCAGGCCAAATAGAGGACGGCCCCGAGCCGGTGCACCACCACCCGCCCGGGGCCTTGACCGCCTACGTAGGAGGCGACCCGTGGACAAGGTAACCACAACCAACTACCCCGTCCCCCACTACGACCCCGACCACCGGCTGTCGTTCGGCCTGCTGGTCGACCTGCGGACCGTACTGCTGCGCCACGGCTACCCCGAACTCACGACCGCAGACCTCGACGACCTCAAGACCGCCGTCCGCAGCTTCATCTACGGCCCGCGCCCCGACCCTCGCGAGTACGAGCGCGAGGAGGAAACCCCGACCGAGCAGCCGCTCCCCGCCGGGGTCGACGGAATCTCGATCAGCACCCGCGGCAAGAGGAGAAACCAGCGGTGAACCGCCCCTACTACTACCGACGAGAGAAGGTCGCCGGAGTCTTCCAGCGGTGCAACCGCGACTGCCCACCCGACAAGTGCACCGACCACCGCTGGGCTTTCCACATCGAGCTGCCGGCCGGACCGGACGGCCGCCGCCGGCAGATCAGCCGAGGCGGGTTCGCCACCGGCCGCGACGCGATGAAGGCCCGGGAGAAGGTCTCGGCCGATGAGCAGGACGGGAAGCTCGGCCACGGCCCGGCGGCCACCTTCGCCGATTGGGCGGACGAGTGGCTAGCCGGGAAGGTCGAGCGCGGCGAGCTGCGCCCGTCCAGCCACAAGGCCCACGAGAACGCCCTGGCGCACCTCAAGCGGCAGTTGGGCCGGCGGAAGCTTCGGGAGCTGACCGGCTACGACCTCACCAAGGCGTACATGACGATCATCCGCGACCGGCAGGCGGAGATCGAGAAGGCTTTGAAGAACGGCGGGAAAGCCCCTCGGCCGATTTCCCCCGCCAGCATCGTCCGGATCCACTCGGTGGCCAACAACTGCCTCCGCTCAGCGGTCGAGGCGAAGCTGATCCCGTACAACATCGCCGCCGACGCGAAGAAGCCGAAGCACCGGGAGCGGAGGGTCAACCCGTGGAACCCGGCCCAGGCCCGGCAGTTCCTGGGCTTCCTGACCGGCAGCGGCCACCGGCTGGCTCCGCTGTTCCACCTCGCGATACACACCGGGCTGCGGCGGGGCGAGCTGCTCGGGCTCGGCTGGGCAGACGTCGACCTGGACGCGGGGACGTTGGAGGTGCGGCGGCAGCGGGTCACAGTCGCCGGGAAGGTCTCGGTGGTCGACCAGCCGAAGACCGAGGCCGGCGAGCGGCTGGTCCCCCTGTTCCCCGGCACGGTCGCCGTGCTACGGCAGTGGCGGGCGCAGCAGAAGCGGGAGCGCCTCCAGTGGGGGCCGGCCTGGAACGACGGCGGGTGGGTGTTCACCCACGAGGACGGGCAGCCGCTGTACCCGGACACGGTCGGCCGGACCTTCCGAAAGCTGACCGACCAGGCGGGGCTCCCCCGGCTGCGGTTCCACGACCTGCGGCACACCTTCGCTTCGATCGCCCTGGACGCCGAGGTGCCGATGCCGATCCTGTCGAAGGTCATGGGCCACTCGAACTCGAAGATCACCGAGGGGCGGTACGCCCACCTGTCCCCCGAGAAGCACGGCGAGGTGATGAAGGTGATCGGCGAGCGGCTCGGGAGCGCCGCCGGTTGATGTGTCCCCTAGCACACCCCTAGCAAGAACGGACAAAGAGGCCCTGCCGCGACCGGCGGCAGGGCCTCTGACTTCGTACGCCGCACCACAAGGCACTCCCCGAAACCGTCTCTGACGTGTCACGATTCAGGGCACGGCGTACGGGGCGCCGATGCGACCGCACCGCCAGGTGCGACGAGGAGGGTGTCCGGTGTCAGCGGGTGGGGCCCGCCGGGGACGGCGGGACAACGGGCTCGACGCGAGCGAGTACGCCGTCGCGGGTGACGTCGATCCGCGGGTCGGTGAACATCTGCTCGACGTGCTCGCCGCCGGCGGCATCGCCGCGTACCTCCAGCCCTCCGCCGACCTCAACCCGGTCACCCGGACCACCACCGTCCCGTCCCGGCCGGTCGACCGGCTCTACGTGGACCGCTCGCACCTGACCACCGCCCGGGACTACCTCACCCAGCTCTCCGACGAGGAGCCGCCCGAGCCGTCCCGGGACGACGAGCCGGACATCGACGCCGAGTGGGCCAGGATCGTCGCGGGCTTCCACACCACCCCCGCCCCGGGCAGCCACCCGTGGCCGGCCGCGGAGGACGTCGACGACCCGGTGGAGCCCTCCGAGCCGGCCGGCGGAACGGCCCCGCGCGCCGGCACCGACGAGGCCGCCGGTCCCACCGCCACGGACGTCCGCCGGCTCCCGTACGCCGCCGACATCTCCGGGATCTCGGTCAGCCGGGGCCGACAGGACGACCCTTCGCTGCTGGACGGCCTGGACACCTTCGGCGCCGGCCTGCCGGACGACGCGGACGAGGAGCACTACACCCCGCCCCCGCCGCCGCCGCTGCCGCGCTTCTCGAAGTACGCGGTGGTGGGTGTGCTGGCCATCGCGGTCGGGTTCGTGCTCTTCCTCTCCCCGACCGTGCTCATGATCGCCGACCCGTCGGTGGTGACGCTGCTGGGCTTCACCGGCATCCTCGCCGGCTTCGTGATGCTGATCTGGCGGCTGCGCCCCGGCGATGCCGAGGACCACGACCCGGACGACGGCGCGGTCGTCTGACCCCGGCGCCACCGGGTCGCCCGCATGCCGGGACGTCGGCCGCCCCCGGCCGTCGGCGTAACAGTGGTGTAACTTGCTGTCAGTAGGAATACGGCTGTCCGTCACTTCCCCCACTGACTGCCCCGGTTTTCCTCGCTCACGGCGGTCGGTCCTCTGCTGATCGGAATGCCCGAGATGCGACAAAGCTCCCTCGTGGTGGTGGCCAACCGCCTCCCCATCGACGACAGTGTGGCGCCCGACGGGGCCTGCGAGTGGCGCTGCAGCCCCGGCGGCCTGGTGAACGCCCTGCACCCGCTGCTCCGGCACACCCCGGCGACCTGGGTCGGCTGGGCCGGCGGCACCGGCCCGGCACCTCAGGTCGCGGACATCGACGGCGTCCGGATGCACACCGTGCCGCTCAGCGCCGAGGACCTCCGCGACCACTACGAGGGCTTCGCCAACGCGACCCTCTGGCCGCTCTACCACGACGCCGTCGAGCAGCCCGAATACCACCGGCGCTGGTGGGACGCGTACCGGCGGGTCAACCAGCGGTTCGCCGAGGCCGCGGCCGGTGTGGCCGAGCCGGACGGCGTGGTCTGGATCCAGGACTACCACCTCCAACTCGTCCCCGGCCTGCTCCGGGCGCTCCGGCCGGACCTGCGGATCGGCTTCTTCCTGCACGTACCGTTTCCACCGCCGGAGCTGTTCGTGCAGCTCCCCCGCCGCGCCGAGCTGCTGCGCGGGATGCTCGGCGCCGACCTGATCGGGTTCCAGCGCGCGCAGGCGGCGCACAACTTCGCCCAGCTGGCGGCGAAGGTGCTCGACCTGCCGGCCACGGACCGGCGGATCGTGGTCGACGACCGGGTGGTCCGCATCGGCGCCTTCCCGATCTCCATCGACACCGCCGAAATGGCCGCCCTCGCCGCCCGGCCGGAAGTCGCCGACCGGGCCCGGCGGTTGCGCCAGGACCTCGGCGACCCCGACCACGTCATCCTCAGCGTCGACCGGATGGACTACACCAAGGGCATCGAGCAGCGGCTCAAGGCGTACAGCGAGCTGCTGGCCAGCGGCGACGTCAAGGTCCGGGACACGGTGCTGGTCCAGGTGGCGGTGCCCAGCCGGGAGCGCGTCGGCCAGTACCAGATCCTGCGGGAGCGAGTGGAACGCGAGGTCGGGCGGATCAACGGCCTGTTCGGCCGGGTCGGTGAGCCGGCCATCCACTACCTCACCCAGCCCTTCGACCGGGCCGAGCTGGCCGCCCTCTACCGGGTCGCGGACGTGATGGCGGTGACCCCGCTGCGGGACGGGATGAACCTGGTGGCCAAGGAGTACCTGGCCGCCCGGGTGGACGACACCGGAGCGCTGCTGCTCAGCGAGTTCGCCGGAGCCGCCGCCGAGCTGCCGCAGGCGTTCCTGGTCAACCCGCACGATCTGGAAGGGCTCAAGCAGGAGCTGCTCGCCGCGTTGCGGGCCGGCCCGGAGGACACCACTGCGCGGATGCGCGCGATGCGGGATCACCTCCACCGCAACGACATCCACGCCTGGGCCCGCTCGTACCTCAGCACCCTGGACGAGAGCGGGTCCCTGCTCACCCGCATCGCCGGGGTCGACTGAGGGGTCAGCGGGCCGTCGGGTCCTTCGCCAGCCAGTCGAGGATCGCGTCGATCGGCTCCCGCCACCGTGCGTCGAGCATGAGGTCGTGCCCCATGCCGGGGAAGAGCAGCGGCGCCGACGCGTACCGGCGGGCGGCCCGGGTCAGCGCGGCCGGCGGCACCACCCGGTCGTCCGGGCTGCCCAGCACCAGCACCGGCGG
>JBARAE010000394.1:0-11354 GCA_049791715.1 Micromonospora sp. | reverse complement strand
GGCCCGATCCACTCGGGATCGGGCCCGCCGCGAATCGTCGGCTACGACTCGTCGCTGAACGTGCCGCCGTAGATGTCGGAGTTGCCGAAGGTGGCCGGGCACTGGTTGTTCGGGCCCGGCCGCAGCGCGGTGGAGTGCGAGGCCGGCAGCTCGGCTGCCTGTTCCCGGTCCTCCGCCTCGTCGGCCACCACCGGTTCGGTGGCGCCGCCGGTCACGTCCTCGACGAATGCCTGCCGATAGGCGTTGATCGCCGGGCAGACGGCCGCGTTGCGTACGTCGTTCCACACCGCCGAACCGAAGTCGCGGGTGGCGACGGCGTAGTTGTAGTCGCCGAGGAACTCGGCGGTCAGACCGTTCGCGCTGGACGCCCGGCCGTCGCCGATGCCGCCCCGGTGAACGGTCGTCCACGCACCGATCGCTCCGGTGGCGGCGTTGATGTCGGCGTGCCGGACCACTCCCTGCATCCGACGGGGAGAGGTGGTGTCGCTACGCCACGGATCGAGCCAGGCGTTGTAGACCAGCCAGGCGTCGGTGCCGTCCGGGGAGACCGCGATGGCCGGGAAGTTGGCCCGGTCGCCGCCGTCGTTGGCGTTGATCGGCGCCGAGTACGTCAGACCGCGGTTGCGTGAGCTGACCACGTAGGCGCGTTCCTTGTTGGTGCCCGCCCGGTTGTCCGACCAGGTGATGAGGATCTGGTTGGTGGCGTCCGTGCCGGAGGGGGCGCCGTTGGCGATGTCCAGGCTCGGGAAGTTGCTGGTCCGGGCGCCGGCGATGCCGTCGATGGTGAACCGGCCCTGCGCCGGGTCGAACTGCCCGATGCCGCTGACCCGGACGATCACCCGCGGCCGCTCGAAGGTGGCCCCGCCGTCGAAGGACCGCGCCTGGTAGAAGACGTCCCCCCGGGTGTGGATGTCCGTGCCGGCCCAGATCACGTACACCACACCGGTGCTGTCGGTGCGGATGCCGCAGCCCTGCCGACCACCGGTCTGGTTGTTGTTGGTCGCGGCGCTGAGCTGCCGGGCCCGCCAGGTGGCCCCGCCGTCGGTGGAGCGGGCGAAGAGCACCGGCTCCGATCCTGCGGTGCCGCGGAAGCCGACGTTGCAGAGGTAGACGTTCCCGAAGTACCGGCTGGAGGCGGCGTTGTCGGCCCAGAGCTGCTCCTTGTCACTGAACAGCGCCTCGTTCTGCTTGGTGACGATCACCGGCGCCATCCAGGCGCTGTTCTTCCCGGCCATCGCCCCGGCGATGTCGTCGGTACGGGACACCGCGATCGCCGCGTCACCGGCGAAGGGGTGCCGGCCGGGGAAGGGCGTGGCGATGTTGGCGTAGTAGAGCCGCTGTCCGTTGGCCCAGGAGAACGTGCCGTTCTTCAGCACCGGCCCGAACACCAGCTCCGGGTCGCCGTTGGACACCATGCCGTGCTCGTAGTAGCCGGGCAGGGTGCCGATCGGGCCGTGCGGGTCCGGCACGCAGCCGGTGTCGCCGGGCGGCGGTACGCCGGGCGAGATGTCCTTCGCGCCCAGGCAGCTCGGCGTGAGCCGGGCGGAGTAGCCGGTGTAGTTCGGCTGCATCCAGGTCCGACCCGAGTCGGTGGAGAACTGCACCCCCGAGACCCCGACGCCCGTGGTGAACGGGCAGGTGCGGTCGTCGCCGGCGTTGCACGCCTCCATGTCGATGTTGTCGTTCGCCCCGGCGACGAGAATCTTCGGGTTCACCGGGTTGACCGCGAGACCGGGCTCGTTCTGCTTGTTCTGCGAGAAGAGCTGGTCGTTGCTGCCCACCGTCACCTCGGTCGAGCCACCCGGTGTCAGGGGCGCGGCGGACGCCGGGCCGCCGGCGAGGGACAGGAGCGGGAGGAGCGCCGCGGCGGAGGCCGCGGCGAGCCGTTTGATGCGCATGAGACTCCCTTGGGTGTGGGGATCATTCCTGCGCGGCGCGCCACACCGGTCACCGGTACGGATGGGCCCGGCTCCCGGACGCGGTGGTCGCTCCCCCGCAGCCTCCACCCGAATCCCATAGATCACAACTCCTAGCAGGGAATATAGATGGCGTGTCGGTCCCCGGTGTCTGATCCGGACCTGTCCTGAGTGGCGACGGTGGCCGGCCACAGGGCTGCGGTGTGGACCGTCCCGGAACGACGGTCGCCCACCCCGCGGCGGCACCCCCGCTAGGCTGCAGCGGTGACCGAACCGCCAGCTCTGACCCGCCTGGAGGTCGAGCCCTCCGGCCTGGCCGTGTTGACCGTCGATGCCGGGCCGCTCAACCTGTACACCCTCGACCTGCATGATCAGCTCGACGCCGCCCTCGACCGGTTGCCGGCCGACACCCGGGCCCTGTTGGTCCGCTTCGACGGCAGGGTGGTCAGCGCCGGCGTCGACGTCAGCCTGTTCGACGCCCAGCAGTCACCGGAGCACGCGAAGGTCCTCTTCGACCGGATGCTGACGCTGCCCGACCGGATCGCCGCGCTGGACTTCCCCACCGTCTTCGCGGCCCACGCGCTCTGCCTGACCTGGGCGTTCGAGGTGGCGGTGGCCTGCGACCTCATCCTCGCCGCCGAGCGGGCCAGCTTCGGGCTGGTGGAGAAGGTGGTCGGGCTGACCCCCACCATGGGTGGCACGCAGCGACTTGCCGCGCGGGCCGGGGTCGGCCGGGCGAAGGAGTTCGTGATGACCGGCGAGCGCTACTCGGCCGCCGCCCTCGAACGGTGGAACGTGGTGAACCGGGTCCTGCCCGACGAGGGCTTCGACGGGGCGGCACGGGCGTTCGCCGCGCAGCTCGCCGCCGGGCCGACGCGCGCCCACGCCGCCACCAAGCAGGTGCTCGGCCACTTCGAGAGGGGCGGGGTGGCGGAGGCGAACCGGCACGTCACGCAGATCGCCGCCGACCTGTACCGCAGCGAGGATCTGCGCCACGCGGTGCGCTCCTTCCTGGCGGACGGCCCGGGCAAGGCCCAGTTCACCGGCCGTTGACAGCGCGGTCGGCTCCCAGGGTCGACGTCCGTGCCTAGGCCGCGCGGCTGTGGGTAGGCAGGGCCTCGCGCAGGTGACCGAGATGTGCACCCGTCGGGAGGCCGCGATGACCGCCAACTGGGACGAACAGGCTGATCCGCTCCGTGAACCACCCGAAGCGGATGCGCTGGAGCAACAGCAGGACGAGACCGAGGTCGGGCCGCCGGGCACGGTGTCGGAGGCGGTACCGGAGGCGTCCGAGGCGGACCTGGCGGAGCAGGGCGTCATCGTGCCGGACGAGGGCGGGATGCCCACCTCGTTGCCCGCCGACGCCAGTCCCGCAGACGTGCTGGAACAGCACGAGGAGATCCCGATCCCGGACGAGGACCGCCGGGACTGACCGCCGCATCGGGCCTTGGCTTGCCAAGCGGCGACGACCCCCTGCGCTCGCCGGCGTACCCTCCCGTCAGTGGACGGCCGCGGCCGCCCCGTCCGGCTCGACCTCGGCCAGCCGCCCGGGCCGTACCACGATGAGCAGGACCGCCATGGCCGCCACCATGCCACCGGCCACCACCGCGGCCATCGCCACGCTTCCCGTGCCGAGCACGCCCACCATCGGCGCGGCCAGCGCGCCGACCCCGAACTGGACTGCGCCGAGGAGCGCCGCGGCGGTGCCCGCCGCCTCGCCGTGCCGGGACAGCGCCAGGGCCGGCGCGTTCGGCAGGGCGAGCCCCGCCGCGGCGAGCACCACCCACAACGGGGCCAGGATGCCCGCGAGGCCGCCGATGTTGGTCACGGCGAAGGCGACCAGCACGAGCCCGGCTGCGGTACCCACGCCCAGCGCGGTGACGAGGATCCGCTGCGGCGAGTACCGGCGCAGCAGCCGCACGTTGAGCTGGGTGGCCGTGATGAGACCGACCGCGCCCGCCCCGAAGGCCAGCCCGAACTGCTGCTCGTCGAGCCCGTACTGCTGCTGGAAGACGAACGACGACCCGGCCACGTACGCGAACAACGCTGCCATGGCAAGGCCGGCGACCAGCACGAGACCGACGAACGTCCGGTCGCGCAGCAGCGCGCCGTAGTCCCGGAGCGTGGCCGCCACGCCGCCGTGGCGGCGTCGTGCCGGCGGCAGGGTCTCCTGCAGCCCGACAGCCGCGACGGTCAGGAGCAGCACGCCGAACACCGCCAGAGCGACGAACACGCCGCGCCAGTCCGACCAGCGCAGGAGCCCGCTGCCCAGGGTCGGTGCCAGGATCGGCGCCGCCCCCATCACCAGCATCAGGCGGGAGAAGAGCTTCGCGAAGGCGGCGCCGCTGAACAGGTCACGGACGACCGCCACCCCGACCACCGCGGCGGCCGCCACACCCAGCCCCTGCAGCACCCGCAGCGTGCCGATCGTCGGGATGTTCGGCGCGATCACGCACAGCACCGACGCGACGATGTGCAGCGCGATACCGGCGAGGAGCGGCGTCCGCCGCCCCACCGCGTCGGAGAGTGGGCCGATCAGCAACTGGCCGAGGGCGAGGCCCGCGAGGGTGCCGGTGAGGGTCAGCTGGACGGCCGCGGACGTGGTCTGGAAGTCGGCGGCGATGGCCGGCAGCGCCGGCAGGTACATGTCGATGGTCAGCGGCCCGATCGCGATCAGCGAGCCGAGCACGAGGACGAGTCGCACCCGTTGCCGGGGGCTCATCAGATCACCGGCGAGCTGGGGCGGCGTGGGAGCCTCGGTCGTCTCGGCGGTGGCGGTCATCGGGCCTCGTCCGTCGGAAGACGGGCGGGAAACTGCGAAGCGGTCACACCTGCCACCAAACCCCTGGATGCTGATCTCATTCCCCGCCGAGCGGAAGGTGCCCCAGCTCACAGGCACCGTGGTCGGTCGGCCGCCCTGATCGTTGAACCATCGCCACCGTCGCGTCGAGCATGGGAGGACACGGTGCCGGACTATCCGAAGGCGATCGCACCGGACGACCGCATCGAGCCGGTACCCCGCCGGATCCGCGCCTTCCTCGCCGGCGAGCGGGTGCTGGACACGACGCGGGCACGGTACGTCTGGGAATGGCCGTTCTATCCGCAGTACTACATCCCGGTCGCGGACGTGGACCGGAACCTGCTGGTCGACGAGCAGCGTACGGAGTCCTCCCGGCGCGGCACCGCACGGCTGCACGGGCTGCGGGTCGGCGAGATCGTCCGTACGTCGTGCGCGCGCCTGTACGGAGACGACGCGCCGCCCGAGCTGAGGGACACCGTCCGGTTCGACTGGGCCGCCCTGGACAGCTGGTTCGAGGAGGACGAGCAGGTCTTCGTACACCCCCGCAACCCGTATGCCCGGGTGGACGCGCTGCGGTCCACGCGCCGCGTCCGGGTTGAACTCGACGGGGTGGTCCTGGCCGAGTCGGCGTCGCCCGTGCTGGTCTTCGAGACCGGCCTGCCGACCCGGTACTACCTCAACCGCACGGACGTGAACCTCACCCACCTCGTACCGACGGCGACCACCACCTCCTGTCCGTACAAGGGGCGAACCAGCGGCTACTGGGCCGTCCGCGTCGGCGACACCGTCCACCGGGACCTGGCCTGGTCGTACGACTTCCCCACCGCGGCGCTGCTGCCGATCGCCGGCCTGATCGCCTTCTACAACGAGAAGGTCGATCTCATCGTCGACGGGGAGCGGCTCAGCCGGCCGAGAACGCACTTCTCCTGAGCAAAAGAGCCACAACGGCGGCCGCCCAGCGGTCAGGGGAGGATGACCTCGTCCAGCGAGCGCCGCGGTGTCGCCCGGACCCGCATCGACGGGTACCCGACGCGAAGCACGGTCTGCAGGACCCATCCGCGGGCGGGGTCCGCGAGCAGGCCGCGCAACCGGGGCACCTCCACCACCTGGCTGAGCGGCGTCGCGGCGAGGCCGCGGATCGTCGCGGTGAGCCACAACCGCTCGAGCGCCGATCCCGCCCGGACCCAGTCGGCGCGGGTATCGCCCGCCGTGAACAGCAGAATCACGGTAGGGTCCGGCTCGAACCGGGCGGCGGCGGTGGGAGCCGCGTTGCCGAGGCTGAAGTCACGTAGCGGGATCACCCGCCGTGGGTCGCGCGGGCCGAACGCCTGGCGCGGTACGCCGTCTCGGCGGCCAACGCCGCCCGGTGTCGTCCACGCCGCCAGCTCCGCCCGGTAGGCCGGATGGTCCCTCATGTCGTTGTCCGCTGTCCGGATCAGGCTCACCACCGCGGAGCGCAACTCGCCGTCGGCCACCAGGAGCGTGGCACCCTCCTGCTCTGCGGCGACGCCGAGTTCCATGCGGACCGCCCCGGGCACCGGGTGATCCTGGTACGGGCGGCGGTTCGTGTGCCGCAGCGGAATCGCTGCGGCGAGCGCCGCCACCGACGCCGCAGGTGCTCGGTCCGGCCCGAGCCGCACGCGTGCCACCAGGTCCGGCCGGGTGGGGTCCGGCATGAGTGCGACAACGGGCCGCCGGCCGTGCGCCAGCACGGCCACGCGGAGGTTGAACAGTGCGGCGCCGACGCTGACGAGCATCTCGCGGCCATCGGGGTCCACCGCGGCCAGCCGGCGAGTCGTGTCGACCAGGACCTCGACGACATCGCCGCGGGCTCGGAAGAGCCACGGTTGCGTGTTGTGGATCGACGGCGCGGCAACGGCTGCGGCGATGCACTCGCGCAGCGCCTGACCGGGAGCGCCGTCCTCGTGGCACCAGACTGGTTCGGCCATGCCGTCAGCCTCTTGCTACCTCCGGCGGCCCGCCAGCGTCGAGCGACCCCCGTCTCACAGGCCGAAAGACCCGGGCGGGTGCACAGCCGGCAGGTCTTGGCGTGGGCGGCGACCGAGGCGGAGCCACCGGCCGGCGAGGTCCGCCCGCTCGTCGAACGGCCACAGCCGGTGAGGGCGAGCGGGAGAGCGGCAACACCGACAACGACGCGATTTCAACAAGATCTGCTGGTGATAAACTTCCGGCATGGTGGCAGGCCCCTGGCCGGCGGTGACCGCCCTCGTCGACCAGGTACGACGGGGCCTGTACGACTACGTCCGCGGCCAGGACCACCCGGTGACGCGGGACGAGGCCGCCGAGGCGCGGCACATCTCCCGCAACCTGGCGGCGTTCCACCTCGACAAGCTGGTCGACGCCGGCCTGCTGCAAGCCCGGTACGAGGCACCGGCCGACCAGCCGCGCGGCCGTGGCAGAACGCCGAAGGTGTACGAGGCGGCGCCGGGCTGCATCTCGTTGACCATTCCGGAGCGCCGCTACGACCTGATGGGCGAGATCCTCGCCCAGGCCGTCGCCGAGGATCCCACCGATGCCCGGTCGGCCGCCCTACGCCTGGCGGCGCAGCGGGGGGCCGCCATCGGTCACGAGGCCGGCGGTGGCGGGCCGCTCGGGGTCGTCCTGGCCGAACTCGGCTTCGAACCGGCCGACGAGGACAAGCTGATCCGGCTGCGGAACTGCCCGTTCCACGACCTCGCCGCCCAGCAGACCGCGCTGGTGTGCGGCCTGAACCAGGCCTTCATCGCCGGCCTGCTCGACGGGCTCGACCGGCCGGACCTGAAGGCGGACCTGGCCCCCACCCCCGGCGCCTGCTGCGTACAGATCCACCGAGCCTGAGCCGCCGCGCCGCTCCCCCACCGTCCCCACCCGGGGGCTGCCTCACGGCAGGAGATCAACCAGGGGCACCCGCGGGTCGGCCAGCCGGTCCAGGTCGACGGTCCTGCCGCCGTGGCCGGCGCGCACCAACGCCTGGATCTGGTCGGTCACGTCCCAGACGTTGGCGTTCATCCCGGCCAGGACGCGGCCACCGGAGACCCAGAACGCCATGAACTCGGACGACCGGTCAGCCACCACGGCCGGATCGCCGCGGAACACCACCCGGTCGTAACCGTGCGGGGCGACCCATCCCGAGTACTCCATTCCCAGGTCGTACTGGTCGGAGAAGAAGTACGGCAGCCGGGCGTACTCGACCTGCTGGCCCACCATGGACCGGGCCGCGGCCGGGCCGCCGTTGAGGGCGTTCGCCCAGTGCTCCACCCGGATGTGCCGGCCCAGCAGCGGGTGGTAGGCGTTGGCCACGTCGCCGGCGGCGTAGATCTGCGGGTCGGAGGTACGCAGCCGGGCGTCGGTGACGATGCCGTTGTCCACCTTCAGGCCCGCTGCCTCGGCAAGCTGCACGTTCGGCTGGACGCCCACGCCGACGACGACCGTGTCGGCGGCCAGTTCGGTGCCGTCGGTCAGCAGCACCGACGACACCCGGTCGGCACCCCGCAGAAGTCGGACCCCGGCGCCGAAGTGGAAGGTCACGCCGTGGCAGCGGTGCAGGTCGGCGAAGACGCGCGCGACCTCGTCGCCGAGGACCCGCTGCAACGGCAGGTCCGCGGCCTCCACCACGGTCACCGCGGCGCCGCGCTGGCGGGCAGCGGCGGCGATCTCCAGACCGATCCAACCGGCGCCGATGACGACGAGGTGGGCGCGGTCGGTGAGGGCCTCGGCGATTCGATCGGAGTCCGCCAACGTCCGTAGGTACCGCACGCCGTCCAGGTCCGCCCCGGGAACGTCCAGGCGGCGGGGTGTCGAGCCGGTGGCGAGCAGCAGGGTGTCGTATCCCAGCCGTTCGCCGTCGGCCAGGACGACCTGACGCCCGTCGCGGTCGATCGCGGTGACCTGGGCGCCGGTACGCAGCTCGACGTCGTTGTCCTCGTACCAGCCGGCGTCGTGCACGTACACGTCGTGCCGGGGTGTGGTGCCCAGCAGCAGCCCCTTGGAGAGCGGTGGCCGCTCGTACGGCCGTTCGAGCTCCTCGCCGAGGAGGACCACGCGGCCGTCGAAGCCCTCCTCGCGGAGCGTCTGGGCGGCCTTGGCGCCGGCAAGGCCGGCTCCGACGATGACGAATGTGGGGCTGCTTCCCATGGCCGCTCTCCAGTTCGGGTCAGTGGGCTCCGCTGAGGGAGAAGAACTCGGCCCTGGAGCGGGGGTCGTCGCGCAGGGCGCCGAGCAGGGTGGATGTCACGGTGGTGGCGCCGGTTGCCCGCACGCCGCGCAGCGTCATGCAGAAATGCTCCGCCTCGATGACGACACCGACGCCCTTGGGCGCCAGTTCGAGGGCCAGCCAGTCCGCCACCTGCTTGGTCAGCCGCTCCTGCACCTGGGGGCGGTGGGCGAAGAGCTCCACGACGCGGGCCAGCTTGGACAGCCCGAGGATCCGATCACCGGGCAGGTAGCCGACGTGCGCAACGCCGACGAAGGGCAGCAGGTGGTGTTCGCACACCGACCGGATCGGGATGGACCGGGCCAGCACCAGTTCGTCGTAGCCCTCGTCGTTGGGGAAGGTGGTCAGGTCGAACGGACGTGCGGTGAGCAGTTCGGCGTAGGCCCGGGCCATCCGGCGGGGCGTGTCACGCAGGCTTTCGGAGTCCACGTCGATGTGGAGCGCGGCCAGGAACCGGGCGGCGGCCTGTTCGGCGGCGACCAGGTCGGGCGCTGGTTGCGGGTCGACGCGACGTGCCGGTGCGATGGTCACGTCAGCTGTCCCCGGGGTCGGTGCGAAGGTTCCACGCCGCGTCCTCCGTTATCACCAATGGCTGTTGCTCTTAATCGCCATCCTGGACCGGTGGAGCCGGGATTTCAATAGCGCATGCTGACGAAATTATCGCCGCCGGAGCAGGCGGTGGGTCAACGGTCCGGCTGCCGGCGGGGACGTCAGTGGGTCTTGGACCCGGCGAGCTCACCGAACCAGCGCCCGGCGGACCGGAAGACGTCCCGGACCACCAGCCCGGCGGTGCCGGCCACACCGTGCACGGCCACCGCGTCCACGTGCGCCCACCGGAACACCGGTCCGTGGCGCACCTCGCCGCCGACGGTGCGGAAGGCGAGGCGGGCCTGCCCCTGCCACAACCCGTGCCCGGGCGCCTCCAGTTCGACGAGGACACTTCCCCTGCCACCGGTCAGGGAACGGCACCGGCGCAGCAGGGCGACCGGGTCCCCGCCGATGCCGATGTTGCCGTCCATCAGCAGGACGTGCGCCCACCGTCCCTCGCCCGGCAGCGGCGAGAACACATCCCGCCGCACGGCCACCGCGCCGCGGGCCCGGGTCAGCCGGACCGCGTGCCCGGACACGTCCACCCCGACCGCCGTCAACCCGGCGTCGACAAGGGCCCGGGTGAGCCGACCCGGCCCGCAGCCGACGTCGAGGGTCGGGCCGGTGCACCGGGCGACGATCGGGGCCACCTCCGGTTCGGCCGGGCCGTGCCAGCGTCGTACCGCCAGCGCGCTGCGCCTGCCGTCGCCGCGCACCAGCCAGTACGCGCCCGGCGACGCCGGCGAGGAGTCCGGTGGTAGGAGGGCAGCGGCGTAGCCGTCGGTCCGGTCGTCGGTCCACGGGCGGGATCGGGGATCGACCGCCGCGACGCTGCCGGTCACCCTCGACCGCCGCGCACCAGGGTGGGGCGCACCGCAGCCACCTGGCGGGCGAACCGGGTCCCGGGGGCGGCGGCGGCCACGGCGAGGGCGTCGGCCCACTCGTCGACGTCCCGCCCGGCGGGTAACGCGGCCACCCGCAGCCCCTGCTCGCGCAGCGCCGTCCAGGTGCGGCGGCCGGTTTCCGCGGTCGACATGGGCACGTCACGCAGCACGGCGGCGTGCCGTGGATGCCGCAGGCCCAGCGCCCACCAGCCACCGTCGACGGCCGGCCCCAGCACGGCGTCGGCCGAGTCCAGGCGGCGCACCGCCGTGTGCAGCTGGGCCGGGGTCAGCTGCGGGGTGTCCATGCCGATCTGCAGCACCGGCTCCCCCCGATACGCCGCCGCCACGTCGGCGTGGGCGTTGGCGAGCCGCTCACCGAGGCCACTCCCCCGCTGCGTCAGCACCGGCCAGCCCGCCGCGGCCTCGGCCAGCTCGGCACCGTCCTCGGCGTCGGCGAACCGTCCACGCAGGGCCAGCACCGGGACCACGCCGGTGGTGGCGCGGACGGCGGCGAGGGTGTCGTGCAGGGCGGCGGCGGCGATCCGGGCCGCCTCGAGCGGGGTCGCGGGCGGGCAGAGGCGGGTCTTCACCGCGCCCGGCACCGGCGCCTTGGCGACCACCAGTAGGACAGTCACCGGGGGCCACCGACCGTGCGCAGGACCCCGGCGAAGTCGCGGGTAGCGCGGAGCGTGCCGCGTACCGAACCGGAGACCTTGGATCGGGTGCCGGCGGCGCGTGGGGCGTAGGTGACGTCGAACTCGCGGATCACCCAGCCGGCGGCGGCCGCCCGGATCAGCAGCTCCAGCGGGTACCCGAAGGCCCGGTCGGTGACGCCGAGGGCCAGCAGCGCGTCGCGACGGGCCACCCGGATCGGGCTGAGGTCCCGCAGGGGTACGCCCCGGTGCCGCAGCAGCGCCGCGATCAGGGCGGTACCGGCGCGGGCGTGCCACGGC
>JBARAE010000393.1:0-2231 GCA_049791715.1 Micromonospora sp. | reverse complement strand
CCTCGGACTAGCCCTCCGCGCCGGGGCGCGCCTCGTGCCCCGGCCGCCCCGGGCTGCGGCGTCGCTCCTTCATCTCCGCCTCGTGGAGGTGCCGTCGGCCGCCGACCAACTCGTCGCGGGCCTGCCGGTCCAGCTCCCGGAAGAGCGCGTAGTACCCGTCGTCGAAGTCCTCGACGATCTGGAACGTCCAGCGTCCCGCGATCACGTTGCGCCCCAGCAGGTCCCGGTCGATCCGGTCGGCGATGCCGCCGTGCCCGGCGGCACGGAACATCTCGATCGCGTCGTCGAGCATCAGGTCGGCGTGGCCGATGAGCTGGTGCAGCGAGTACAGGTGGCCGCGGGCGCGTTCGACGGTCTCCAGCGCCTCGCTGAGTTTGCCGAGCGCCGCGACCGTGTCGTCCGTCACGCCGGCCGGTCGCCGGTGCGACTCGTCGGGCCCGTCCTCGTGCTGTCCCATTCCGTTCCTCCGCGGGGTCGACTGCGCCGGTTCGCGCCGTTTCCCTTCTGCCCGGTCCCGGCCGGGTCAATCCCCACGGCGGAGGCCGGGCGCCGCGAGGACGACCCGGCAATCGGCCGGTCGGCTGAGGTCGACCGGGTCAGAGCTTCGTTAGCCTCGGTCCCCATGCGTGTGCCGAACAACCAGGTCACCGCCCGCTCCGCTGTGAGCTCCGCGCGGTCCGCCCTCGCCGTGCTCACCGCCTCCGTCGGTACCACCGGCCTGGCTGCGGCCGCCGCCCGGCCCGGGCTGCTCGCCGTGGTCGACCAGCACTCCGCCGCCGTCCGCGACAGCCTGAGGGGCGATCGCCGCCCGCTGACCGTGGCCGCCCTCGCCGGGTACGCCGAGGGGGTCCGCGCCGCCGCGCTGGAGCACGGCTGGCAGCCCCCCGTCGAGCTGACCGACTGGTCCGAGCCGGACTGGCTGCTCACCCGCCTGCTGGCGGTCTGCGCGCTGGCGCGCTCGCTGGACCCGCGGTACCTGGTCTGAACGCGACGGAGGGTGCCCGCGATCGCCCCGCGGACACCCTCCTCGTACGTCGGCCGGCTCAGGTGCCCGGTCGACCGAACTGCTGGGTCTCGTCACCCACGTTCCCGGACCGGTACGGCGTGGCCTGCCCGCCCCGGGCGCCGGACATCGTCTCCTGCCCGCGGGACATGACCTGGGTCCGCTCGGCCGCGCTCCGGTCGGCCATCTGCCGCTCGTAGTCGCTGCGCCCGGCACCCTGCGCCTGGCGCTGCTCCTTGATCGCGCGGGACTCCTCCGCCATCCGGTCGAGCCAGCGGTCCCACCGGTTCTGCATCGGCCGCACCAGGCCGCCGCCGACACCGATGATCAGGATGCCGGCCACCGTGGCGAGCACCGCGATCAGCACCGGCGTGGTGACGGTCGTGGCGATACCCACCTGGTTCAGCGCGGCGATGATGCCGAGCGCCAGGATGAAGACCGCCGCCAGGTCGCCGAGGATCTTGCCGTACGACAGACCGCCCAGCGCACCGGTGACCAGGTCCCGCACCGCGTTGGCGATGGCGGCGGCGATCACGATGATGACGATCGCCACGAAGGCGCGCGGCAGCCAGGCGACCACGCCGCGGATCAGGTCACTGATCGCGTTCGGTCCCCACACCCCGAAGGCGAACTGCAGGGTGAACAGCAGGACCGCGTAGTAGGCCAACTTGGCCAGGATGTCGCTGGCGTCGTACTTGGTGCGTTCGAGCGCGCGTTTGACGCCGCCCCGTTCGACCCATTTGTCGAAGCCCACCCGTTCCAGTGCCGCGTCCACGATCTTGAGGACGGCTCGGGCGATGAGCCAACCCACCACGAGGATCACGATGAACGCGATGGCCCTCGGGATGAAGAGCAGCACCGACCTCCACATATCGGCCAGGGCGTCGCCGATGTTGGCCTGCCCGACCGCGAGGGTTTTCTGCATGGTGTCCCTCCTGTCGCGTGAACTGCGACGCCCGCATACCCCGTCATCCGGGTGACACGCCGCACCGAGCACCAGGAATTTCCCGACATGTCTGCCCGAACCGCCCGCGACCTCGGCGAAAAGCCGGTCGCGGTGCGGGCACGTGGCGCTCTCCCCACGTGATCGGAACGTCCGCAGGGCGCTCCGGCTAGGCTGCGGTCATGCCAGGCACGGTCGGGCGAGTCCCCACGCCATCAGCCCCGGTCCCGGGAGCGCCTGCGGACTCGGGCGCCACCCGCTCCGGCGCGGCGGCCGCGGTGCCGG
>JBARAE010000392.1:0-3372 GCA_049791715.1 Micromonospora sp. | reverse complement strand
AGGCGTGGCTGGCGGCGCACACGGTGGGCTGGCCGGAGCTGGCGGCCCGGCTCGGTGAGTGGCCGGTGGAGCGGGCCGCGGCGGAGTGCGGCCTCCCCGTCGAGGCGGTGCGCCGCCTGGGCGAGCGGATCGCCGCCACCCGGCCCACCGCGATCCGGGTCGGGCTGGGCCTGCAACGGCACCACGGCGCCGGTCAGGCCATCCGGGCGATCTGCGCGCTGCCGCTGGTCACCGGCGACTTCCGGTACCCGGGCGGCGGGGCCCTCTGCATGACCGGCGGTCACCACGTGGTGAACGAGGAGGCGGTGGTCCGGCCGCCCGACCTGCCGACGCCGCCGGCCCGGTCGGTCAACATGAGCCGGCTCGCCGCCGCGCTGACCGGCGAGGCCGACCCACCGGTGACCTCCCTGGTCGTCTTCAACGCCAACCCGGCCGCCACCGCACCGGACCAGACCCGGGTGCACGCCGGCCTGCGCCGCGACGACCTCTTCACCGTGGTGCTCGAACAGCGCTGGACGGACACCTGCGACTTCGCCGACGTGGTGCTGCCGGCCACCATGCAGCCGGAGCACCTCGACCTGCACTCCTCCTACGGCCACCACTACACGACGCTCAACCTGCCGGTCACCCAGCCGCCCGGCGAGGCGCTGCCGAACACCGAGATCTTCCGCCGGATCGCGGCGGCGCTCGGCCTCGACCATCCCCGGCTGCGGGACAGCGACGAGGACCTGGCCCGTCAGCTGCTCCGGGACGCGCCGGTCAGCTTCGAGGAGCTGCGCGAGCGGACGTACGCCCGGACGACCGGGGTGGCGGTCGGCTCGGCCCCGTACGCCGACGGCGGTTTCCCCACCCGCGACGGCCGCGCCCGGCTGCTCGACTCGGCGCTCACCCGGTACGGGGTGGACCCGCTGGTCGGTTACACACCGCCGGTGGAGGCGGCCGACCCGGACCTGGCCCGACGCTTCCCGCTGGTGCTGATCGCCCCGGCCGGGCGGTTCCTGATGAACTCCACCTTCGCCTCGCTGCCCTGGCACGCCGGCCGGATGGGGCCACCCCGGGTGCACCTGCACCCGGACGACGCCGCGGCCCGTGGCCTGGCCGACGGCGACGCGGCGCGGGTGCACAACGACCGGGGTTCCTTCCTGGCCACCGTGGCCGTGGACGACGCCACCCGTCCCGGACTCGCGTTCACGTACAAGGCGTACTGGGCGCGGCTGAGCCCGGGCCGCGCCACGGTCAACGCGGTCACCGCGGTCCGCGACACCGACCTGGGCGGCGGTCCGACGTTCCACGACAACCGGGTCGAGGTCGAGCCGGTGGCGGCGGAGCTGCTGGAAACGGACCCGGTACGCGTCACGGAGCCCGTAGGGCCGCCCCGGTGAGCATCCCGGCGGCGGCGAGGGCGCAGCAGCCGGCGACCGCGGCGAGCAGGAGGGCGTAGCCGCCGGCGGTGTGCAGGACGGCAGCCGCCCCGAGCGGGGCGGTGGCCTTCGCGACGGTGACGACGGCGGCCATCCGGCCGGCGATGCTCGCGTAGGCGGTGGTGCCGTAGCGGTCGGCTAGCAGGGCCGGAGTGGCGAGGCCGGCGACGCCGAACCCGAGCCCGAAGCCGACGACGCCGGCCACGGCGCCGGTGCGGGTGCCGGCGAGCCAGGGCAGGGCGAGGACGGCGACGGCCTGGACGGTGAAGATGGCGGCCACGATCGTGGTCACCGGCAGCCGCCGCCGGGCACCGGTGAGGACGAGCCGGCCGGTGACGGAGAGGACCCCGAGCAGCCCGGCAGTGCTGGCGGCGAAGGTGGGTGGGTGACCGCGGCTGGTGAGGTAGCCGACGAGGTGCACGGTCATCGTGCTGGTCGCCGCGCCGTGGGCGACGAAGGCGACGGCCAGGACCCAGAATCGCGCGTCCCGCATCGCGCTCCGCACGACGGCCCGCCGCTGGCCATGGCTCGGCGCGATCGCGCTGGGGCCGGTGGTGCGCGGGCGGGCGGGTGCCCGACGGACCGCGAAAGCGTGCAGGGGCACGGTGATCAGGCCGTGGACGGCCGCCAGGACGGAAAGCGCGCCGCGCCAGTCGAGGTGTTCGACCAGCAGGCCGGTGAGCGGGAGGAAGATCGTGCTGGCGAAGCCGGCGACGATGGTGACGGCCAGCAGCGCGGTGCCGCGTCGTTCGGGGGTGAACCAGGAGACGACGACGGCGAAGGCGGGTTCGTAGAGGACCATCGCACCGGTGACTCCGATGCCGATCATCACCGCGTAGAGCTGCGCGATGGTGGTGACCTGGGACCAGGCCAGCAGCAGGACGGTGGCGATGAGGGAACCGGCGGTCATCAGGGCGCGTCCGCCGTGCTGGTCGAGCCACCGGCCGACCGGGACGGCCATCAGGGCACCGGCGAGGACGGATGCGGTGAGCGCGCCGGTGACGGCGGTGGTGGACGCGTCGAGGGCGGTCGCCATCGGTCCGAGCAGGACGGCGTACGCGTAGTAGAGGGTGCCGTATCCGACGGTCTGGGTGACGGCGAGGGCGGCCACCACCCGCCAGCCGCGGGCGTGGTGCCCGCCGACCGAAGGGTTGGCGGGCACCGTCGGGGCGATGGCCCGCATCAGCTTCCGCAGCAGCCGCCGGCCGGGGCGGTGTCGAGCGAGATCAGGGTCAACGGTGCGGTGAGCAGGCCACCGGAGATGCCGGTGGCCAGCCCCTTGCCGGTCGCGTCGACGGGCGCGGGGCCGCAGCAGCTCTCGCCGGTGGCGGAGTCGGCGGGGTTGCTGTTGCACACGCCGGTCTCCGGCAGGTCGAGCTGGACGTCGCGGGCCGCCGTCCAGTCGCCGGCGAGGGCCGCGACGACGGAACGAACCTGCTCGTAGCCGGTGGCCATGAGGAACGTCGGCGCCCGGCCGTAGCTCTTCATCCCGACCGCGTAGTAGCCGACCTCGGGGTGCGACAGCTCGTCCACACCGTGCGGGGGAACGGTGCCACAGGAGTGCTCGTTCGGGTCGATCAGCGGCGCGAGCGCCCGGGTGGCGCCCATCACCGGGTCGAGGTCCAGGCGCAGCTCGGCGGCGATGGAGTGGTCGGGCCGGAAGCCGGTGGCGGCGACGATCCGGTCGACCGCGATCGCCTCCTCGCCGCCGTCGGCGTGCCGGACGGTCACGGCGACCCGGTCGCCGGTCGGGGTGAGGGCGTGCACGGAGAAGCCGGTGAGCAGCCGGATCCGGCCGGCGTCGACGTGTTCGCGCAGCCGGGAGCCGAGCGCGCCCCGGGCGGGCAGCGCGTCGGCTTCGCCGCCACCGTACGTGCGGGACGGGCTCACCGCGCGAATCGCCCAGCTCACCTCGGTGCCGGGCGCGGCGGCGGCCAACTCGGCCAGGGAG
>JBARAE010000391.1:0-4451 GCA_049791715.1 Micromonospora sp. | reverse complement strand
GGCGTGGTCAGCGCGATCGGCCGCGGCCGGCACACCTCGACCAGCGCGGTGGCGCTGCGCCTGCCGCCCACGCCCGGCGCCCAGGGCGACCCGGGATGGATCATCGACACTCCTGGGGTGCGCAGCTTCGGGCTGGCGCACGTCTCGGCGGAGAGCCTGCTGCACGGCTTCCCCGACCTGGTGGAGGGGACGGTGGACTGCCCGGCCAACTGCCAGCACACCGCCGACGAGGCGGACTGTGCGCTGGACGCCTGGGTGGCCGCCGGCAAGGCCGACTCCCGCCGGCTGGCGTCGTACCGCCGGCTGCTGGCCTCCCGGGCCGGTGAGGGCGGCGGCCGCGCGGAGCCCGAGCAGCGGAATCCGGGTGACCCGCTCGCCGGGTCATGACGGCCGCGTGGCTACCGTTTCCGGCATGACCGGGTACGCCGACGACCTCGCCCTCGCCCACCTGCTCGCCGACCGGGCCGACGCCGTCTCCACGGCCCGGTTCCGCGCCCTGGACCTGCGGGTCGAGTCGAAGCCCGACCTGACCCCGGTCTCCGACGCGGACACCGCGGTGGAACGGCAGATCCGCACGCTGCTGGCCGAACACCGGCCGGGGGACGGCCTGCTCGGCGAGGAGTACGGCGAGCAGCCCACCGCCGGGCCGGACGGCCGGCGCTGGGTCATCGACCCGATCGACGGTACGAAGAACTTCGTCCGCGGGGTGCCGGTCTGGGCCACCCTGATCGCACTGCTGGAGGGCGACCGGCCGGTCCTCGGCCTGGTTTCGGCTCCGGCGCTGGCCCGGCGCTGGTGGGCTGCCCGCGGCGAGGGCGCGTACGCCGGCGCGGACCTGGCGTCGGGAACGCCGATCCGGGTCTCCGGCGTCAAGGACCTGGCCGACGCCAGCTTCTGCTACTCGTCGCTGACCGGCTGGGAGTCCGCCGGGCGGCTGGAGGCGATGCTGCAGCTCATGCGGGACACCTGGCGCAGCCGGGCGTACGGCGACTTCTACGGCTACATGCTGCTGGCCGAAGGAGCACTGGACGTGATGGTCGAGCCGGAGCTGTCGCTGTGGGACATCGCCGCCCTGGTGCCGATCGTCACCGAGGCCGGCGGCACGGTGACCGACCTGGCCGGGCGTCCGGCGCCGGCCGGTGGGGAGATCAGCGCGGTGGCCACCAACGGCCTGCTCCACGTCGACATCCTCGGCCGGCTCGGACGGCCGGCCGAGCGCTGACCCGCCGGTAACCTCTATCCTCGCCAGGTGGTGTCCTCCGGTTGGTGCTTCCTCGCGGCGATGATCGTCGCGTACGGCTTCGCCAACCTGCTCCAGTCGGTGGCCGCGGCCCGCACCACCGTCCACCACACCTTCGACCCGGGGCTGCTGCTCCGGCTCGCCAGCCACCGGACGTACCTGGTGGGGCTGCTCTGCCAGGTCACCGGCTTCGTACTGGCCTTCCTGGCCCGCCGGGACCTGCCGCTCTTCCTGGTTCAGGCGAGCGTCGCGGCCGGGCTCGGGGTGACCGCGCTGCTCGGCGTGGTGGTGCTCAAGTGGCGATTACCGGCCGCCGAGGTGGCGCTGCTCGCGCTGCTCTTCGGGGGGGTCACCGCGCTGGTGCTGGCCGCCCGGCCCGCGCCGTCCCGACAACTCGGCACCGCCGGTCTGATCGGGCTGGCGGCGGCGCTGGGCGTGATAGCCGTGCTCGGCTTCTTCGCGGTGCGCCTGCACGGCGCACCCGGCTCGGTGGTACTCGGCTCGCTCGCCGGGATGGCCTTCTCGGCCGCGGCGGTGGCCGCCCGGCCGCTCGCCTCGGCGGACTCGGCGGAGGCGTTCGTCCGCAACCCGCTGCTCTACCTGCTCGTCGCCCACTCGTTGGTCGGGCAGCTGCTGCTGGGCCTGGCGATGCAGCGGGGCTCGACGACGGCCGCGGTGGCGGCGATGGACGCGGCCGGGGCGGTGCCCGCGGCGATCGTCGGCCTGCTGCTGCTCAACGACAAGATCTGGCCGGGACGGGAGTGGCTGGCCGGTGCCGGCTTCCTGATCACGCTGGTCGCGGTGGTCGGCCTCACCCGGTACGCCGAACCGCAGCACCACCACGCCGTCGCCCGGGACCGGGAGCGCCGGATGGTCGGCGCCGGCGCGGCCGCCCGCCCGCGTCGCTGACCGACCCTCAGGCCGCCTCCACCGGCTTGCGGCGGCGTACCACCCGCTCGTAGAGGCGCTCCAGCGCGCTCGCCGTCCGCTCCCACGTGTAGCTGCACCGCACCCGGTCCACCGCCGCGTGCCCGTACGCGAACCGCCCGGCATTGTCGGCGAGCAGCCGGCGCAGGGCCACCCCGAGGGTGCGGACGTCCCCCGGTTGCACCAGCTTGCCGGTCACCTCGTCGACCACCGCGTCGGCGATGCCGCCCATCGCGTACCCGACGACCGGCACTCCGCAGGCCATCGCCTCCAGCGACACCCGCCCGGCCGACGAGTAGTGCGGGGTGCAGGCGACCACGTCGGCCGAGCGGTACCAGGTGGCCATCTGGTCGTGCGGCACCGCGCCCACGAGCTTCACCTGGTCGGCCACCCCGGTGCGCTCGGCCAGCTCGCGCAGCCGTCGCGCCTCGGCGTGGTTGGCCAGCTGCTCGGCGGGCGGCCCGCCGGCGATCACCAGCTCCGCGTCGCCGACCAGCCGCATCGCCCGGATCAGGTCCTCCTGGCCGTTGCCGGGCGAGAGCCCGCCGACGGAGAGGATCCGGGACCGCTGGTCGCGGGGCGCCGCCTCGCCGTCAGGATGGAACTGCTCGATGTCGACGCCGGCCGGCACCATGGCCACCGAGGTGCGCTGGAGGCCCATCCGGGTCAGCTCGTCGACCTCGTCGTTGTTCTGGGCCACCGCGATGTCCACCGCCCGGGTCAACGCCCGCTCCAGCGGGATCCGCTCCCCCGGTCCGTCGTACTGCCCGCCGAGGTGGCGCAGCTGCTCCACGCCGAGCGAGTGGAAGGTCTGCACCACCGGGATGTCCGTCTCGCGTACGGCGTGAGCGGCGGCGAGGCCGCCGATCCAGTAGTGCCCGTGCACCACGTCCGGGGTCCAGTCACCGGCCCACCGCTCGGCCAGCCAACGGCCGAACTCGGCGACGTAGGGCACCAGCTCGGCGGTGGGAATCGGCCGTGCCGGTCCCACCGGGACTCGTTCCAGCCGGTAGCCGTCGACCTCGACGCTCTCCGGCTGGTCCGCGTCGTCGCGACGCTCGTAGACCCGCACGTCGTGGCCCCGTTCGGCGAGTTCCGCGGCGACCCGCGCGATGTGCTGGTGCGTGCCGATGGTCGGTCCCTCGACCTGGGTGGACGGGCCGGCGTGCGCGCACACAAGACCGACGCGCATGGTGCACCTCCATGCGATCTTTTCAGCGGTGGGTCCCTCCGGTCAGAGGGTCCCATTAACCCGGCACCGGTGAGCCGAAACCTGGCAGATCGGGATCGGACCGGCGGTGCCGGGTCGGTGGGGACGCACCCCGACGGGACGCGACCTTCTGGGACAACTGCCCGGAACGGGCCGAGCTGAACCGTGATCCGGGCGACTGCACCCGCATGACCCATCGGCACCGGGGTACCGGCGAAGAATGCCTCTCACCCGCAGCCTCGACGACGCCACGATCGTGATCACCGGCGCTTCCAGCGGCATCGGCGCGGCGACCGCGTACGCCCTGGCCCGCCGGGGTGCCGACGTGGTGCTGGCGGCGCGGAGCGAGGACGCCCTGGACCGGGTCGCCGGGCGCTGCCGGGAGCTGGGTGGGCGGGCACTGGTCGTACCGACCGACGTGACCGAGCCGGAGGCGGTGGTGGGGCTCGCCGCCCGTGCCGCGCAGGAGTTCGGCAAGATCGACGGCTGGGTGAACAACGCCGCGGTCGGCACCGTGGGCCTCTTCGACGAGATTCCCGTGGCGGAGTTCCGGCGGGTGGTGGAGGTGAACCTGCTCGGGGTGGCGTACGGGATCAAGGCCGCCCTGCCGTGGCTGGCCGCGGCCGGCGGCGGTGTGCTGGTCAACAACGCCTCGGTGCTGGCCGAGGTCGCGATGCCGTACCAGTCGCCGTACAACGCGACCAAGCACGGCATCCGGGGGCTGGCGGACACGGTCCGGCAGGAACTACGGGTCACCGGCCGCGGCAGCATCTCCATCTGCACGGTGCTGCCGGCGACCATCGACACGCCGTTCTTCCGGCACGCGGCCAACCACAGCGGGCACGAGTTGACCCCGCCGCCGCCGGTGTACCCGCCGGAGGTGGTCGCCGACACGATCGTCCGGCTGCTGCGCCGGCCCCGCCGCGAGGCGTACGCGGGCGGCGCGGCCCGGCTGATCGGTCTGCAGTGGCGGCTGGCGCCGGCGCTGGCCGAGCGGGTGCTCGGCTGGTACGCCCACCGGACCCAGTTCGGCCCGGGCGTACGGCTGGACAGCAGCGGCAACGTCTTCCGGGC
>JBARAE010000390.1:0-5812 GCA_049791715.1 Micromonospora sp. | reverse complement strand
GTCGGGAACCGCTGCGACCGCGTCCCGCAGCGCCTCGACGGCGCGGTCGGAGGCGGTGGTGCCCGGTTCGGCCTGGAGCACGACGTCGACCTGGGCGACGGTGGTGCCGGCGGCGCCGGGCCGGGCGGAGGCGACACCGGGAACGGTGCCGGCGGCCGCCGTGACGGCCTGCGCCGCTGCGGGGTTGGTGAGAACCGCGACGGGCTGGGTTGCTCCGGCGGGGAAGGCCCGCGCGAGGGTCTCCGCGCCGGCCACCGCCTCCGGCTTGACCCGGAACTGCTCCGTCTCCGACAGGCCGGTGCGGATGCCGAGCCCGCCGAGCGCGAGGCCGGCGAGCAGCAGCGTGGCGAGCACCGCGACCGGCACCGGACGGCGGACGACGGCGGCGCCGAGTCGGCCCCACAGTCGACCCTCCCGGGCCGGGCCACCGACCCTGGGCACGAACGGCCAGAACAGCCCGCGACCGAAGATCACCAGCGCGGCGGGCAGGACGAAGAGCGCGGAGAGCATCGCGAGGACGACGCCGGTGGCGCAGGCGACGGCGAGCGCCCGGTTGGTCTCCTGCTCGGACAGGAGGAGGGTGAGCACGCCCAGGACGACGGTGGAGCCGCTGGCCAGGATCGGCTCGGCGGTCCGACGCAGGGCGGCGCGCATGGCCCGGAAGCGGTCCGCCTCGCGGCGCAGCTCCTCGCGGTAGCGGGCGATGAGCAGGAGGGCGTAGTCGGTGGCGGCGCCGAAGACGAGGACGCTGGCGATGCCGGTGACCTGGCCTTCCTGCAGGTTGATGCCGAGCGCCGGGACGATGGTGTCGACGGCGCGGAGGGTGAGCTGCTCGGCCGCCGCGACGACGACGAGCGGCACGATCCACAGGAACGGGCTGCGATAGGTGATCAGCAGCAGCAGCGCGACGACGGCGGCGGTGACGCCGAGCAGCGTGACGTCCGCGCCCTCGAAGACCTTGGTGAGGTCGGCGGTGAACGCGGGGGCGCCGGTCACCTCCACGGTGAGCGCGTCGGGCAGGTCGGCCAGGGCCGTGCGGAGCTGCGCCACCGCGTCGACCACGGCCGGCTGGCCACCGGCGGTGGAGAGGGGCACGGCGACGAGCGCGACCCTGCCGTCGGGGGAGACCTGCGGCGGAGCGATCCGGCCGTCGGCGGACAGGCCGCTCAGCGCGCCGGCGCGGTCGGTGAGCGCCGCCCGGTCGGATGCGGTCAGTACGGCCCGGTCGTCGCGGCTGACCACCACGATCGCGGGCTGGACGTCGCGCGAGGGCAGCTCGTCCTGCAGGCGCTCCACCTGGGTCGACTGCCACTCGACGGAGAGGCCGGTGGCGGAGACCGGTGCCGGGTTGTCGGGCCGGGGCAGCCCGAACACGAGCGCGCCGAGCACGAGCGCGGCGGCCACGGTGAGCCAGGCGGCCAGCCGGCCGCGGGCGACGGTGGTGAAGACAGACATCGCGACCTCGGGGTCCTTCGACGATAAAGCCTCGCGGCTTCCAAGTATCTTGATAAGCGAGACTATCGGACCCTGATCTATGCTGCAAACGGAGAACCACCAAGGAGGGCGCGACGGGCGTGGGAACAGGGCAGAGCATGTACCGCCGACGGGACACCCGCCGCGCGAACCTCATCGCCGAGATCACCAACGAGCTGCGGCGGTACTCGGTCGACGCGCAGCACATCGGGCACGCCTTCGCCGGACTGCACGGCCTCAATCCGATCGACCTGCAGGCGCTGATCGCGGTCATGGACGCCGAACTGGTCGGGGACCCGATCACCCCGGGCCGCCTCGGCGAGCACCTCAATCTCTCGTCCGGCTCGGTGACCGCGCTGATCGACCGGCTGGAACGGGCCGGCCACATCCGCCGCGACCGGGACACCGCCGACCGCCGCAAGGTCCTTCTCCACTACGCCGACCAGGGCGCGGCCCTGGCCCGCGAGTTCTTCGGGCCGCTCGGGCGGCGCACCGACGCGGTGATGGCCGGATTCGACGACGACGAGCTGGACACCGTGCACCGGTTCCTGTCCGCCATGGTGACCTCCATGCGGGAGCACCGGGACGACGTCCGCGCCGCCCGCAGCGAACCGCAGCGGCGGGCTGCAGACTGACACCTGCCGGACCGCCGGCCATCCCGACTGGCCACCGGCGCGCTGCGGCGACGCTCCCCGGCTCGGCTGAATGTTCGGCACGGGTGGCGTCGTCGACCGCCATTCGACAATGACTATTGCGCAACAGCTCTTGCGGATGTCAGGCTGACGGCATGCCGAACGCCGACGTACGCCAGGTCACCGACTCCCGGGTCCTCGCCGCGCTGTCCCACCCGCTGCGCCGCCGCTTGATGGACGTGCTCAAGGTGCACGGCCCGTCCACCGTCGGACTGCTCGCCCAGCGGACCGACCAGGCGCCGGCGAACATCAGCCACCACCTCAAGGTCCTCGCCGCGGCCGAACTCGTCGCCGAGGCGCCCGAACTGGCGCGGGACCGCCGGGAGCGCTGGTGGCGGCTCGAGCACCGCGGCGTGCGCTGGTCCACCGCCGACTTCGACGCCGACCCCGCCGCCCGCGCCGTCGCCGACGCCGCGACCTCCCTCAACCTGGACCGGCACGTTGCGTTGGCCCGCACCTGGCACGCCGCCCCGGACGACACGCGGGCCGCCTGGGGCGACGGTCCCTTCTCCACCGACCGCTGGCTGCACCTCAGCCCCGACGAACTGGCCGAGCTGGGACACGAGGTGACCCAGCTGCTCGCCCGGTGGGCCGACCGCGAGGTGCCCGACGACGGACAGCGCCGGGAACCGGTCTTCCTGTTCGCGTACGGCATCCCGGCCCGGCCGTGAGCACCGCGTCGGCGAGCCCGGCGACGGCTCCGCCTCCCCGTACACCGGAATCCGACCCTGCGGTCCGGCGTCCCGGCGGGCTGTTCCGGCACCGCGACTTCCGGCTGCTGTGGACCGGACAGACGGTCAGCAGCATCGGCAGCAACGTGACCACGGTGGCGCTGCCCCTCGTCGCGGTGGCCGTGCTGGACGCGACCACCTTCCAGGTCGCTGTCCTCACCGCCGCCGCGTGGCTGCCGTGGCTCCTGGTCGGCCTACCGGCGGGCGCCTGGGTCGACCGGTTGCGGCGCCGGCCGGTGATGATCCTCTGCGACCTGGTGTCCGCGGTGCTGTTCCTCACCGTCCCGGCCGCCGCCCTCCTCGGGCTGCTCACCATCGGCCAACTGCTGGCCGTGGCGCTGGGCGCGGGCCTGGCCCGGGTGTTCTTCGAAACCGCCGACCAGGTCTACCTGCCCACCCTGCTCCGCCCTGAGGAGGTGCCGGAGGGCAACGCCAAGCTGCACGCCACGCAGACCGCGAGCTACGTCGTCGGCCCCGGGCTGGCCGGCCTCGTCGCCCAGCTCGCCGGTGCCGTCACCGCCCTGCTGCTCGACGCGCTCAGCTTCCTGATCTCCGCGGCCTGCCTGGCGCGTATCCGCACCGTCGAGCAACGGCCCCGCCGTCCCGAGGGCCCGACGTCGTTGCGGCGAGAGGTGATGATCGGAATCCGCTTCGTCGCCCGGGACCCGTACCTGCGCGTGATGGCCGTCTACGGCTCCGCCAGCAACATCGGGCTGGTCGGCTACCAGGCCGTCCTGGTGGTCTATCTGATCCGCACGGCGGGGCTGCCGCCCGGCCTGGTCGGCGTGCTCATCGGCCTGGCCAGCGTGGGCGGCATCGTCGGCGCGACGATCGCCACCAGCCTCGCCCGCCGGGTCGGCACCGCTCGCACGATGCTGCTGGCCGCCGCCGGTACCGGGCCACCCGCGCTGCTCATTCCGCTCGCCGGGCCGGGCCTCGCGGCGCTCTGGCTGGTCCTCGGTGGCGTCCTGGTCAGTCTCGCGGTCGCCGTGGGGAACGTCGTCAAGGGCAGCTTCCGGCAGACCTACACCCCGCACACCCTGCTCGGCCGGGTGACGGTCAGCATGCAGCTGCTCAACTACGGAACGGTCCCGCTGGCCGCCGTCCTCGCCGGGGCGCTGGGTGCCGCGTACGGACCCGGGCGGGCGATCTGGACGATGACCGGCTGGCTCGCGGTCACCCCGCTGCTCATGCTGTTCGGACCGCTGCGGCGGCGACGTGACCTGCCGGCGCGACCGGCTTGACATGCGCTGCGGCGGAGGTCGGGAAACGACCGCCGCCACCGGCACGGAACTACATCGGGCGGACGTTGTCCGCCTGCGGACCCTTCTGCCCCTGGGTCACGTCGAACTCGACCTTCTGACCCTCCTGAAGCTCCCGGTACCCGCCGGACTGGATGGCCGAGTAGTGGACGAACACGTCCGGGCCTCCGCCGTCCTGCTCGATGAAGCCGAAGCCCTTTTCCGAGTTGAACCACTTGACCGTGCCGGTTGCCATGCATCTCTCCCTGTTCAATGCGGGTGAGCACCGGCGGCGCGGCCGATGATCGCCCTGTACTTTCCCGACAGTAACCGGTCGGACGGCGATTCGCTGCCGGAAGTGCCGGTGTGGTGCGCGGAATCTGCCGGCCCCGGCAAAAGTCGCCCGTTTCCGGGCCGAGGCGGGGCATGCTTGCCCGAATGAGAGGTCCCATGGCACTGGCGGAACTGGAGCGGGAGATCGCCGTGTCCGGCACCGGTCTGGACCGGCTGCGGCTGATGGAGACGCCGTTCGTGCCGGAGGTGCGGCTGCACCTCGCCGAGGACGCCATCGTCTGGTGGGCCCGGATGGAGGCCGCGGCGGGGCGGGCGTTGCCGCCCCCGTACTGGGCCTCGGTGTGGGCCGGTGGGCAGGCGCTGGCCCGGTACCTGCTCGACCACCCGGAGCTGGTCGCCGGCCGCCGGGTGCTCGACCTGGCCGCCGGGTCCGGCCTGGTGGCGATCGCCGCCGCACTCGCCGGGGCCGAGCGCGTCGTCGCCAACGACATCGACCCGTACGCGGTCGCCGCCGTCACAGTCAACGCCCGGGCCAACGGGGTGGCCGTGGCGGTCAGCGGGGAGGACCTGCTCGAATCCGAGGTGGGCGTGGACGTGCTGGTGGCCGGAGACGTGCTCTACGACGCGGCGCTGGCCGAGCGGGTGCTGCCCTTCCTGCGCCGGGCCGCCGCGTCCGGGGCGCAGGTGCTGGTCGGCGACCCCGACCGTGGACATCTGCCGGCGGGCCGGCTGGAGCTGGTGGCCAGCTATCCCGTCCCCACCACCGAGCCCGCCGTCGACTCGCCCGTGCGCCGGGTGCAGGTGCTGCGGCCCCGGTGACGGGCCACGGAACTCGGGGGTGACCCCGAGCCGGGATCAGGGGCCGGTGGGGGATCGGGCCCGATGTGCGCGCACTGCCGCGCCCATAGCGTACGAGGCATGACGGATCTGCTGGCCCAGGTCGGCGAGTTGCCCACCACCCTCCTCATGGGACTGCTCGGCGTGGTGATGCTCGCCGACGCCGTACCGCTGGTCGGGGTGGTGGTCCCCGGTGACGCGGCGGTCCTCGCCGCGGTGGGCGCCGGCCGGCCGGCGACCGGGCTGGCGACCGTGGCGGCGGTGGTGGCCGGCTGCCTCGCCGGCTGGTCACTCAGCTTCCTGGCCGGACGGCGCTGGGGGCAGCGGCTGCGCCGCAGCCGGTTGGGCGGCTGGATCGGCGAGTCGCGCTGGGCGGCGGCCGAACTGATCCTGCGCCGGGGCGGCGGCCGGATGGTGCTCGTCGCACCCTTCCTGCCGGTGTTCAACGCGCTCCTGCCGTTGGCCGCGGGCGGCCTGCGGATGCCGTACCGGCGGTTCGTGGCGTGCGCCGCGCTCGGCGCGACGCTCTGGGCCGGCCTCTACG
>JBARAE010000389.1:0-5710 GCA_049791715.1 Micromonospora sp. | reverse complement strand
GCGCACCGGCTGAGCGGCGCTCGCTCGGGCCCGGCTGCCACGTGGAGTCCGTAGGGCGGGACGCGGCGGGCGGAGCGCCGCAGCGGCCACCCGCCGTGACAGACTGACCGCTGTGTTGCGCTGGCTGACTGCAGGTGAATCGCACGGACCCGCCCTCGTCGCGATGCTGGAGGGGGTGCCCGCCGGGATCGAGGTGACCACCCGGGAGATCTCCGCCGAGCTGGCCCGCCGCCGACTGGGGTACGGCCGGGGCGCCCGGATGTCGTTCGAGCAGGACGAGGTCGAGATCATCGGTGGGCTCCGGCACGGCGTCACCCTGGGCAGCCCGGTGGCGATCCGGGTGGGCAACTCGGAGTGGCCGAAGTGGCGCACCGTGATGGCCGCCGACCCGGTGGACCCGGATGAGCTGGCCGGGCAGGCCCGCAACGCGCCGCTCACCCGGCCCCGGCCGGGCCACGCCGACCTGGCCGGCATGCAGAAGTACGGCCACACCGACGCCCGGCCGATCCTGGAGCGGGCCAGCGCCCGGGAGACCGCCGCCCGGGTGGCCGTCGGCACCCTGGCCAAGGCCCTCGTCAAGCAGGCCCTCGGTATCGAGATCGTCTCGCACGTGGTGGAGCTGGGCCCGGTCGCCGTCAAGCCGGGGCTGCGCCCCAGCCCCGACGACGCCGAGCGGATCGACGCCGACCCGCTGCGCTGCCTGGACCCGGAGGCGAGCGCCCGGATGGTCGCCGAGGTCGACGCTGCGAAGAAGGCCGCCGACACCCTGGGCGGCGTGGTCGAGGTGCTGGCGTACGGGGTTCCGCCGGGCCTCGGCAGCCACGTGCAGTGGGATCGCAAGCTCGACGCCCGGCTCGCCGCCGCGCTGATGTCCATCCAGGCGATCAAGGGCGTGGAGATCGGCGACGGCTGGCAGCAGGCCCGGTCGCGGGGCTCGGAGGCGCACGACGAGATCCTGCCCACCGCCACCGGCGTCCGGCGGGTGACCGACCGGGCCGGCGGGCTGGAGGGCGGCATCACCACCGGCGAACCGCTACGGGTGAAGGCCGCGATGAAGCCGATCTCATCACTGAACCGGCCACTCGCCACGGTCGACGTCACCACCGGTGAGCCGGCCACCGCGATCAACCAGCGCTCGGACGTCTGCGCCGTACCCGCAGCCGCCGTGGTCGCCGAGGCGATGGTGGCTCTGGTGCTTGCCGAGGCGGCGGTGGAGAAGTTCGGCGGCGACTCCGTCGCCGAGATGCGCCGTAACCTTCAGGGCTACCTCGACGCGCTGGTGATCAAATGAGCACGCGGCCGGTCTGCGTCCTGGTGGGGGCGCCGGGCTCGGGCAAGACCACCGTCGGTCAGGCGCTCGCCGCAACCCTGGGCGTCGAGTTCCGCGACACGGATGCCGACATCGAGCAGCTCGCCGGCAAGCCCATCCCGGAGATCTTCGTCGACGAGGGGGAGGCGCACTTCCGTACCCTCGAGCGGGCGGCGGTGGCGGCGGCGCTGGCCTCCTGCGGCGGCGTGCTCGCCCTCGGCGGCGGCGCGATCCTCGCCGAGGAGAACCGTGCCGCGCTGATCGGGCACACCGTCGTGCACCTGTCGGTGGAGCTGCCCGACGCGGTGAAGCGGGTCGGGCTGGGCGCCGGCCGGCCGCTGCTGGCGATCAACCCGCGGGCCACTCTCAAGCACCTGATGGAGCAGCGCCGGCCGCTCTACGCCGAGGTGGCCACCGCGACCGTGGTCACCGACGGGCGCACGCCGGAGGAGATCGCCACCGAGGTCGCCGCGCTGCTCAAGCCCTGACTAGCGCCGGTCCGGGCCTACCGCGTCGGCCCGTCGCTGGATCAGCCAGCCGAGGGCGACGAAGGCCGCCCCGAGGGCGAGGAAGCCGAGGTCCCAGGCGGTCTGATGCCGCCCGCTCCGGACATGGTGGATGCCGAGCAGGTGGTGGTCGACGAGCCCCTCGACCAGGTTGAACAGGCCCCAGCCGACCAGCGCCCAGCCCCAGAGCGCGGGGGAGCGCCAGAGCCGGCCACGCGAGCGGGTCACCCGGGAGTAGAGCAGGGCCAGCCCGACCAGTACGGCCACCCAGGTTGCGACGTGGAAGAAACCGTCCCACAGGGTGTTCATGCGCAGGCCCGCGACGGTGTCCACCGGGTACGCCCGCAGCCCGATGTGGTCCGTGTCGGTGCTGCTGAGCATGTGGTGCCACTGGAGGACCTGGTGCAGCAGGATGCCGTCCGCGAAGCCGCCGAGCCCCACACCGAGCAGTAAGGCGGGCAGCCGGATGTCCACACCGTCGACGGATCGGGTCATTCGCCGCAGCCTCCGTCATGATCGGTCGGTGGAACTCGTGCCCCGAGCCCACCCGGTCAAACGTCTGCCGCCGGTCCTGGTCACGGAGTGGACATCGGCCACCTTGGGGTGCCCGCTCGACTAGGCTGCCGGCGATGGACGAGGTGACCCGGATTCCGGTCGGCGGCGAGCGGCCGTACGACGTGCTGGTGGGACGTGATCTGCTTGACCCGCCACCCCGACTGCTGCCCGGGGCGGAGCGGGTGGCGTTCCTGCACGCGCCTCCGCTCAAGGGCCTGGCCGAGGGGCTGGCCGAACGGGTCCGTGGGGCCGGGGTGGCGCCGCTGCTGATCGAGGTGCCGGACGCCGAGGCGGGCAAGCGCATCGACGTGGCCGCCGCCTGCTGGGACCGGCTCGGCGAGGCGGGGTTCACCCGTACCGACGCCGTGGTCGGGGTGGGCGGCGGTGCGGTCACCGACCTGGCGGGCTTCGTCGCGGCCTGCTGGCTGCGCGGTGTCCGCTGGGTGCCGGTGGCGACGTCCCTGCTCGGGATGGTGGACGCCGCGGTGGGTGGCAAGACCAGCATCAACACGGCCGCCGGCAAGAACCTGGTCGGCGCCTTCCACCCGCCGGCCGGCGTCATCTGCGACCTGGCGACCCTGGACAGCCTGCCGCGGCCCGACCTGGCCGCCGGCATGGCGGAGGTGGTGAAGTGCGGGTTCATCGCCGACCCGGTGATCCTCGACCTGGTCGAGCGGGACCCGGTCGCGGCGCTGGATCCGACCGGGCCGGTCGCCCGTGAGCTGATCGAGCGGGCCGTCCGCGTCAAGGCGGACGTGGTCACCGGGGATCTGCGGGAATCCGGGGTCCGGGAGGTGCTCAACTACGGGCACACCCTGGCCCACGCGATCGAGAAGGTGGAGGGGTACCGCTGGCGGCACGGCGACGCGGTCGCGGTGGGGCTGGTCTACGCGGCGACCCTGGCCCGGCTCGCCGGTCGGCTCGATCCGGCCGCCGCCGAGCGGCACCGTACGGTGGTCGAGGCGCTGGGCCTGCCCACCGGGTACCGGGCCGACGCCTGGCCGGAGCTGCTCGCGACGATGCGGGTCGACAAGAAGGCCCGGGGCAGCGTGCTGCGCTTCGTGGTGCTGGACGGCCTGGCCCACCCGGCGATCCTGGAGGGCCCCTCCGACGAGCTGCTCCACGAGGCGTACCGGGAGATCAGCCGGTGAGCGGGAGGAGTGAGCCGGGTTTGCCAGCCCCGCACTCGCGAACGAAGGTGGCGCGGTGAGGGTGTACGTGCTGAACGGGCCGAACCTGGGCCGGCTGGGCACCCGGCAGGTCGACGTGTACGGGGTGACCAGCTACGCCGACCTGGTGGACATGTGCGTGGACACCGGCCGGGAGCTGGGCCTCGACGTCGTGGTCCGGCAGACCGACGCGGAGCACGAGCTCCTTGGCTGGCTGCACGCGGCGGCCGACGAGGGAGCGGCGGTGGTGCTGAACCCGGCGGCCTGGTCGCACTACTCGATCGCGGTGCGGGACGCCTGCGCCATGCTCCGCGGGCCCCTGGTCGAGGTGCACATCTCCAACATCCACGCCCGGGAGGAGTTCCGGCACCACTCGGTGGTGTCGGCGGTGGCGACCGGCGTGATCTGCGGGCTCGGCGTGGACGGCTACCGGCTGGCGCTGCACCACCTGGCCACCCGTCCGGTGGCGGCGGACTGACGCAGCTCCCGCCGCCCTGACCTGGGCCCACCGATCTCCTCGGCGAGCGAGGCGATCAGGCGTCACTCTCTGCTGCAAACTCGGTGCCCGGCCACGGATCGGTGTCGTCCTTTGCTCTGCTGCCTCATCCGCAACAGCCGCGTGAGCTGCGCTTCGAGATGGTCGACCGCCGACGCCCGCCCGGTCGTCGCTCACCCAGGGTGACTGTTGCGTGGGCGCAGCAGGAGCAAAGCGAGGTGCGGGGGTTGTCCGGAGGGTGCCGGAGTGGGCAGGACCGCTCACCGCCCGTGCCGGTCGGTCAGCGGCGGGGGCTGCCGATTCGACACAGCTAGTAGACTTGCCAGGTCTGTCCGCCAAATGATGATCAAGGCAGGAAATGGCCACCACCAACGACCTCAAGAACGGCCTGGTACTCAACCTCGACGGGGAGCTCTGGTCCGTCGTCGAGTTCCAGCACGTCAAGCCCGGTAAGGGTGGTGCCTTCGTGCGCACCACGCTGAAGAACGTGCTGTCCGGCAAGGTGGTCGACAAGACCTTCAACGCGGGCACCAAGGTCGAGACCGCGACCGTCGACAAGCGCACCATGCAGTACCTCTACGCCGACGGTGAGGACTACGTCTTCATGGATCTGGAGACCTTCGACCAGATCACCGTCCCCGGCGGCACCGTCGGCGAGGCCGCCAACTACCTCCTCCCCGAGGCCGAGGCGACCGTCGCCACCCACGAGGGTGTCCCGCTCTACATCGAGCTGCCCACCTCCGTCGTGCTCGAGGTCACCTACACCGAGCCGGGTCTGCAGGGCGACCGCTCGACCGGCGGCAACAAGCCGGCCACCGTCGAGACCGGCGCGACCGTCCCGGTGCCGCTCTTCATCACCACCGGCGAGAAGATCAAGGTCGACACCCGCGACGGCCGTTACCTCGGCCGCGCCTGATGGCTGAGGGGCCCAAGCAGCAGATGCCGGCGCGCCGCAAGGCGCGCAAGCGGGCGCTGGACGTGCTCTTCGAGGCCGACCTCCGGGACCGGCCCCCGGTCGAGGTGCTCGCCGGCTACATCGAGCGGATTGAGAAGCCCCGCCCGGAGCACCTGGGCTACGCGGTCAGCCTGGTCGAGGGCGTTGCCGCGCACCTCGACCGGATCGACGAGCTGATCGCCAGCTACGCCGAGGGCTGGACCCTCGAGCGGATGCCGGTGGTGGACCGTAACCTCGCCCGGATCGCCGTCTACGAACTGCTCTACGTCGACGACATCGACGACGCGGTGGCGATCAGCGAGGCCGTCGAGCTGGCCCGGCAGATGTCAACCGACGACTCGCCGCGCTTCCTCAACGGGGTGCTCGGCCGGATCGCCGAGTACGCCACCCGCTGAGGCGGCGATCCGCACCGAAGCAGCGACGAAAAGGGCCCGTGCCGTCCGGCACGGGCCCTTCTCGTCGTCGGTGTGACCCGGCTGGCGCCGCTCAGCGGGTGGCGTACTCGGCGATCCGGCCGAGCAGCCCGTTGAGGAAGCGGGGCGAGTCGTCGGTCGACATCTGCCGGGCCAGCTCCACCGCCTCGCTGATCGCCACCGCGTCGTCGATGTCGTCGACGTACAGCAGTTCGTAGACGGCGATCCGGGCGAGATTACGGTCGACCACCGGCATCCGGTCCAGCGTCCAGCCCTCGGCGTAGCTGGCGATCAGCTCGTCGATCCG